>QILY01000223.1 GCA_003232155.1 Maribacter sp. | reverse complement strand
ACCCTAGCAGCACCATCAACAATATCTAAGGGTGGTTGAAAGTCATGTAGTTCTTCTTTTTTCTTTGCCAATTCAACAGGGTCCTCATCTGTTACCCAACCCGTATCGACAGCGTTAATATAGATACCGTCTTTAGCCAAACTACCTGCTGAAGTATGTGTTAGCATATTAAGAGCTGCCTTTGCCATATTGGTATGTGGGTGTCTATCTTCTTTAAAAAAACGATGGAATTTACCCTCCATAGCCGATACATTTATAATATGCTTCTTACCTGTGTTATCTTTTTTCATTAATTCAGATAAGCGATTGCACAAAACAAAAGGAGCTATGGAATTCACCAATTGTACCTCGATCATTTCGGTAGTTTCTATCTCTCCTAATTTTAAACGCCAGCTATTGGTCTTTCTGAGGTCTACCTGTTGTAAATCGGCATCTAATTCCCCTTCAGGAAATACTTCTTGGGTTTGTAATGAATTATCAAAACTATACGGTATTTGAGATAATTTAGCTGATGCTCTTAACCCTATTCCTGGTTCGGGGCCATGCCATGTTACGGGCATGTTTTGATTGGGGGATATTTTATGGGACAATACTTTTAATTCATCCAAACACGCCAGATGGTCTCTCAATAAATCAGCCGCATATTTAGGTAAGCTATCTATGGGCCTTTCCTCATTCGGCATTAAATGCGCATAAAAACCTGCTGGTCTACGAACAGTCTGAGCCGCATTATTTATCAGAATATCAAGTCTCTTATATTTTTGCTGAATATAGTTGCAGAAAATTTCTACACTTGGAATATGGCGTAGATCCAAACCATGGATTTTTAGGTTATGTCCCCATTGTGTAAAATCCTCTTCTTTAGAAAAACGTAATGCTGAATCGGCAGGAAATCGCGTGGTAGCAACAACAATAGCACCGGCACGTAATAATTGTAATGTGATATGATAGCCTATTTTTAATCTAGACCCCGTAATAACGGCAACTTGCCCTTTTAAATCAGCCGTTTGAAACCTTTTTGCATAGTTAAAGTCCCCACAGTCAGTACACATGGTATCATAAAAGTGGTGCAGTTTGGTAAAAAGTGTCTTGCATACGTAACAATTACGTGGGGTTTGAAGTTCTTCGGTTTCGATATTTGATAATTCGGCTACAGGTAATAGTTTAGGCGCAATAAATATTGAAGCTTCTCTTGCGCTACGAATACCTGTTACTTTTCTAGCATTTTTATCTTTAGCTGCTTGCTTACGTTTTTGAGCTTTTTTTGCATCTTTTTTTCTTCTGGAAAATTCATCTCTATTGGGTCGCGAGAGCATACCAGATGCTTTAATTAATGCCGTGCGCTTTTCTTTGGGAATCTCAAATATTTCATCGGTATTTGCTACCAATTTTTCTAAGACCGAAATGCATTGGTCAATTTCTTGCTCACTGATCTTATTCGAGCTTTCGATTTTATCTTCCTCCATAAAACACTAGTGCTAAGTTAAGTGTACTGTGTCGTATAAGTCGCAGGTATTTTTGTCACAGACGATGCAAAAAATATGCGCATAGCCGTAGTTACGCAAGTATTTTTTAAAGAAGTATGGGGCAAAAAGAACAAGACTTGGTTCGGCTAAGGTATGCTTAACTTAGCACTAGCAATGCGTTATTTTCGTTTATTGCGTTTATTATAATTTTTATCCCCTTTGGTCTTTGCCTTTTTATATTTCTTAGCAATGATCCGTTTGTAAGAACCTCCTTCGTTGATACGTTTGTTTTTATCTTTCTTTTCGTGAAAGCTAGGGCCGGGAGCGTCATCTCCGTCTCTTTTATCAGGATTATCGGGTTCAATTATGCGTGGAGTTTCCGCTGGCGTAAGACGAGTGGCTATTTCAATAACAGCAGACATTTTGGTCTCAGGTATTTGAATGCCCATTAATGTTTCGATCGCTTCTTTTGCTGGTTCTTCTTTTTTTGTGTAAAATAAAATGGAAGTTCCTTTTTCCTCTGCCCTACCAGTTCGACCAATACGGTGCATATAATTTTCAGGGTAGCTGGGCGTATCAAAATTGATTACATGTGATATTTTATCTAAATCAAGTCCACGGGCCATTACATCGGTAGTGATCAAAATACGGTTCATACCTTCATCGAACTGTCGAATGGAACGCAAGCGATAATTTTGTGTTTTGTTGGAATGAATCAAACAAGCCTCATTACCATAGAACTCACCAATAGTTTCGAATAAGCGGTCAGCACTTTTTTTGTTGGATACAAACACCAAAACTTTGGAATACAGCTCATTCTCTTTTAGCAAATCGACCAATAGATTCACTTTTGTATAAAAATTTGGTACTGCAAAGCAAGATTGTGAAATGTTATCCAAAGGCGTGCCACTTAAGGCTATTGTTACCTTCTCAGGAGTTACAAAATAGTCGTTGATCAGTTGGTCAACATCCTCGGTCATAGTGGCCGAAAACATGATATTTTGTCTGCGTTTGGGCAAGAGATCCATAATGTTGGTCAATTGAAACCTAAACCCCAGGTCCAACATTATATCTACTTCATCAATAACTAACTTCTTTATTGATTTTAAACGTAAAGCCCTACTTAATATTAAGTCATAAAGTCGTCCAGGGGTAGCTACAACAATATCTGTGCCTTCTGCCAAAGCTTCTTTCTGGCGATTCATGTTTGTGCCACCATATACCCCTATTATACGAATTGAAGAATATTTACCAAACTTTTCGATTTCTTCAACTACTTGTACCACTAATTCTCGGGTAGGTACTAATACCAATACCCTAGGATGTATTTCTTTTGAAAAAGGAAGCATTTGCAAAATAGGAAGCATGTAGGCAAATGTTTTTCCTGTACCAGTCTGCGCAATACCTACCATATCTTTCCCTGAAAGAATAACTGGGAATGCTGCAGCTTGTATTTCAGTAGGCGTTTTGAATCCTAAATCAGCGATACCATTACGTAATGGGGCAGATATCTTAAATTCGTCGAAAGACTGCATGTTTATTCTTTTAAAGACCGCAACGTACAATTAATTTAATCAAAGTCCCAGTTCCATTTTGAGTATGCCTTAATCTTCAGGGGGATGGCCATGAATCTCTTCAAATATAGTATCGAAATTCTGACGCAAATAAGCATTCAGCTTTTTCTTATAATCGTCTTTCAGCCAATGCAAGAAATTGAAGGTGCTTCTGCTGATACATTTAGCGTAAGTTTGAATACGATTATCAATATCATCCTTTAAAAGCTTTGCCAATGCCAAGGCATCATATACATCCTCACT
>QILY01000096.1 GCA_003232155.1 Maribacter sp. | reverse complement strand
TAATTTTGATTATAAAGCCTATAAAAAAGATGGTGATAAGTACATGAAGAAGTGGCAAAAGAACTTTAAAAAAGGTTATGATAAAGAGTATGGGGAAAGACTGGAGGAATGGAGCAAGAGGGTGGTGGAAAGATCTAAAAAGATGAATGAGCGAATGGAAAAACTGCCAGAGATCAGAGCTGTGCGTGTAAAAAAATTACGAGAAGCTAAGGTAAAACACACTAAGAAGAGAGTAGAAGCTAGAGCTAAAATATTTGAGAAAAAAGCAGAAACCACATATAAACTAAAAGGGAACAGTGTTTTTTTTACTACAGATGATGATGATGACAAACCCAATGTTTTTTATTTTTCATCAGATGGTGAAAACAAGAATTACAAAGTAAAAAAGACTATAAAAGTGAAGATGCCCAAAGGCATGAAGATGAAGATAAATGTGCGCCACGGAGAGGTGAAATTGGCGGCGAATACTAAAAACTTGAATGCGATTATATCGCATTCAAGTTTATGGGCCGCAATTATTGATGGTGATCAAACTGAAATTAAAGCTTCATATTCACCTGTAAGTGTTGAAAAATGGAATTATGGGCAGTTACAGGTAGATTACTCTGAAGCAGTTAACCTAAAAGAAGTGGGTAATTTAAGATTGAATTCTACATCTTCTAATGTTACCATTGATCGTTTGGTCAATAGTGTTTATGTGAAGAACAACTTTGGGCCTTTGACCATCAATTCAGTTTCTAAAAATTTTAATGATATTGATATTTCACTCCAAAATGCTGAGTTGTACTGTAAAATTCCATCAACGCCATTCAATATTTATGTAAACGGAACAGGTAATGAGTTTACATGCCCTACAAGTGTAACTTTAAATCGTACAAATAACCACAGTATAACCATTCATAAAGGATACCATATCAATAAAAACAGTAACAAGTCTATTACAATAAACTCTAAATACAGTGAGATCACCTTAGATTAATTACTCTTTTAAAACAAGTGTTCCGAAAATATCGGCATTGATCCAACCTTGATTTTTATCTTCTCCCGGCACAAACACCGAGCCAATAAAATTCTCCCTCTCCGTACTACCATCATTATCACAATACGCTAAAGCAAAACCTATTTTTTTATCTGCAGATAAGGTAGTGGCCGTATTTTGTTTTGAGTCAATATATTGATCATTGTATAATTTCACGGCAATTTCCCAAGTAGTGATATTTTCTTCGGTAACTTTTGCCGAAATAATATGATCATTATATAGTTTGGGTTCTTTATTGGTCGCAAGGTCAACTACATTACCGTTCAATGCTATATGATAAGCAAAGGCATTATGACTGTATTGGTGGAGTCCGCCTGAATTGTCTTCGTCCACAAAAACCTCTATACAATCATCGTTCCACCATAATTTTAGAGGATCTTTGTTTTGGTCGTACAATATATCATCGGTTATTTCTACAAGTATATACAGGGCTTCATCGTCCCAACTTAGTTTGTATCGGCCATTAAAATCTTCATACGTATATGGGTCACCAAGCCAGTTTTGGTCAAGCATATACCATTTGGCCATATTCCAGGTGTTTTCTACTGCTTTCCCGTCAATAGTGATAGTAGTTGATGTTTTTTTGATTTCAATAATCTGATGGTCTTTTTTTTTGGCTTGGCGGTTACATGAGAATAGCACAAAAACAAAGAACCACGGTAGTATGGTTTTCATAAGATACAAATTTGGGGTTTGCATCATACAAGATAATGAATTCTTACTTATAAGGGCTGATGTTGTCCTGTCATTTATATAGAAACGAATTTATAAGACCCTTTAATGGGCATCTTCTTTAAGAAAATCTTTAAAATTCTTCTTGAATTGATTTAATCTTGGAACAGAGACATTAGTAATATATGAGTTGTTTGGATGCTTTTTTTCGTAATCTTGGTGGTAATCTTCAGCATCGTAAAATTTTGTAAACTCTGTAACCTCGGTAGTAATGGCAGCACCCTTATAAACATCTTGATCTGTTAAAGCACCTATATAAGCTTCTATAATCTCTTTTTCTTGTTCGTTCTTATAAAATGCAACAGAACGGTATTGACGCCCGCGGTCAGGTCCTTGTCTATTTAATGAGGTAGGGTCATGAGAACCAAAAAACACTTGTACAAGGGCTGTAAAAGAAATGACCTTAGTATCATAATATACTTTTACCGCTTCTGCATGGCTGCTATATCCGCCACCTACTTGCTGGTAGGTAGGGTTTTCTTCAGTACCACCAGAATACCCTGAAACTACTTCTTTAACCCCTTTTACACTTTCAAATATGGCTTCTACACACCAAAAGCAGCCACTGGCAAAATAAGCGGTTTCATAGGCGCTTAAATCTTGCTGGGTCATTTTTTCGACTTCCATTACCTCTTTAACTTCAGAAGTATGTGCACTTGTATTCGATTTGGGTTTTGATTGGCAACTTATAGAAACCAATGTAGCTATTGTCAATACAGAAACTTTGAAAACTTTCATTGTTTTTATTTTTCATATTTGTAGACGAATTTACTAAGTCCTTACATAGTTATGGGTTAAAAAGTGTTAAGGATTTAAAATACTATCTTATTTTTATGGGAATGAAACCACTAGCTGCAATTCTAAAAGCATTCGATACCGAAAAGATTTCGATTTTAGATGCTTCCATTCCAATTGACCAGTATTGTGCCCTTGATTTATCGTGTAATAACGTTGATATAGAACATTTAGATATTACGAACCCCGTTATATGCGAGTTATATATTGATGCCATATTACAGGAGAACAATGCATGTATAGCCTATGGTGGTTATTTGGAACAGAGAAATCTGTATAATGATAAGTCTAGTTTTGCATCCGAAGAAAATATAAGGAATATTCATTTGGGCATCGATTTTTGGTCTAAAGCAGGAACAAAAGTAATAGTGCCCTTAAGCGGAAAAGTACATAGCTTTCGAAATAATACTACCATAGGTGATTACGGGCCAACTATTATTTTAGAACATAAATTGCAGGGCATCACCTTTCATACTTTATATGGTCACCTATCTATAGCATCTCTTCAAAATTTGCATATAGGAAAAGAGTTTATGAAAGATGAAACTCTAGCAACATTGGGCACTCCAGATATAAACGTTAATTATGCCCCACATCTTCATTTTCAGATTATTATTGATATGGAAGGAAAAAAAGGTGATTACCCAGGGGTATGCGCATCAAATACAATTGATTTTTATTCAAAAAACTGTCCAAACCCTAATATATTACTTCATAT
>QILY01000315.1 GCA_003232155.1 Maribacter sp. | reverse complement strand
TTGGCAAAAGGTGAAATTATTCCGGTAGTCAGAAAGTGATTATTTTAATACAACGCTTTTAAAGCCATCAGTCATAAATTCTTTTACCTCCCCATTTTTATCTAAATAAATAATATAAGCTTCCAAATTATTTTCTTGTGCTACCATAGCTAACACATCATCTAAATCCATTGCCATAAATGCAGTAGCATAAGCATCTGCCTCTGCGCATGTATTTGCTAGAATATTGACTGCCAATGTATTGCTATTTTTAGTAAAGCCAGTTTTGGGGTCAATGGTATGTACATATTTTTTATGGGTCTCAGGGTCTACCCTAAACTTTCTATAGTTACCTGATGATGCCAAAGCCCTATTTTTCATATAAATCAATAGTTTCAATTTTCGCCCTTCTTCAATTTGGGGGTTATCAATACCAATGGTCCATTGTTTATTTTTTATTCGATTTTCTCCTTTAGCAACTACTTCCCCACCAACTTCCAATAGGTAATCTTGAATACCTTTAGCATCCATCAATTTCGCCAAACGGTCTATAGCGTATCCTTTAGCTATGGCATTAAAATCGATATATATATTATGCATTTCTTTTACCACTTTATTATTTTTATCGATCCGCACCTTTTCAAGGCCCACATACTTCATTAAGCTATCTACGCGAACACTATCCATTTTTATAGCTGCTCCAGGCCCAAAACCCCATGCATTGACCAAAACACCTACTGTTGGGTCAAAATATCCGTTGGTTTTTTGTTTGACTTCGGCCGAAAGTTCAAAAACCTCTTTAAACATAGTTCCGACTACCACGGTTGTATCACCGCTATTAATTTTTGAAATATCAGAATTGGGGATATAAGTAGACATTGATTGGTTCACCGCCAAAAACACTGAATCGATTTCTTGTTGAAAGTCTAATTCTTTATCTGATAAATAGATGATGCTATAAGATGTACCCAATGCTGGACCTATATTTTGGTTCTTAATGACTTTGGGTCGAGAATTGCAGGCGGTTAGCAATATTAGTGTAATAAGACAGATAATTGTCTGTATGTAGTTACGTAGTTCTTGTTCTGTCAGTAGTTGCATTTTTAAAATTTTCAGCGACGTCTTTGCGAGGCACGAAGCAATCTGTACCTTAATAGCTATTAAGGTACAGATTGCTTCGTTTTGCTTGCCTTACGGTAAGGCAAGCTCGTAAAGACGAATTAACTAAAAAACCGATAGGTTTAGTATCGGTTTTATTTTTTATTGAAAGTCTTTAGTTTACACTTGACACTAGCCGCCGAAATCATCAAATCGGATATGCTCATCTGGGATACCAAAATCCTCTCCCATTTTCTGAACAGCTTTATTCATCAAAGGTGGACCGCAGAAATACAACTCTATGTCTTCAGGAGAATCATGTAAACTCAAATAGTTGTCAATTACACAATTGTGTATAAATCCTACAAAACCATCACCAGGAGCTTCTATATTCTCTTTTACTTTCCAATTATCTTCTTCCATTGGCTCAGAGAGTGCCAAATAGAATTTAAAGTTCGGAAAGTCTTTCTCTAATTGGTAGAAATGATCTAAATAGAATAATTCCCTTTTCGAACGCCCGCCGTACCAATACGTAACTTTACGATTAGTTTTCAACGTT
This sequence comes from Maribacter sp., assembly GCA_003232155.1. Classification (GTDB taxonomy): domain Bacteria; phylum Bacteroidota; class Bacteroidia; order Flavobacteriales; family Flavobacteriaceae; genus Maribacter_C. The sequence goes on along the minus strand of QILY01000315.1, from coordinate 1,650 downwards.
TTAAATAAATGATATAGGTGCGAACGCATTGGTGCCATACCGGCACCACCGCCTACATATAGCATTTCAGATTCTGATTCATTGATAAAGAACTCCCCGTAGGGGCCTGAAATGGTTACATCATCACCTTCTTTTAATCCGAAGATATATGATGATGCAATACCTGGGTTAACATCCATCCAACCATTTTTAGACCTATCCCAGGGTGGGGTAGCAATACGAACGTTTAACATAATCTCTCTTCCTTCCGCAGGAAAAGAAGCCATTGAATATGCTCTTTCAACAATTTCTGGGTTCTTCATCGCCAAAGGCCAAAGATTGAATTTATCCCACTCTGCTTGAAATTTATCTGGCGTCTCGTGCTCTTCTGGGTGCGCCGTAATACCTATATCCGCAAATTTCACTTCACATTCTGGTATTTCAATTTGAATATACCCTCCAGCTTTATAGCCCATATCTTCAGGAATTTCAATTACAAATTCCTTAATAAAAGAAGCTACATTATAATTACGGACTACTTTCGCTGGCCATTTTTTAATACCAAATACTTCTTCAGGAATGGTAATTTCCATATCCTGCTTCACTTTAACTTGACATGCCAAACGTACACCATGCGTTAATTCTTTCTTTGAAAAGTGTGGCGTTTCAGTAGGCAGGGCCTCGCCACCACCAGAAAGCACATGACATTCACATTGAATACAAGTACCACCACCACCACAAGCTGATGGTAAGAATATTTTTTGATTACCTAAAGTGGTCAATAAAGAACTACCTGAAGCAACCTCAACTTTCTTCTCTCCGTTTATAGTGATCGTAACGGGGCCAGAAGGTGATAATTTTTCTTTTGTAAATAACAGTAATGCGACCAAAAGCATCAATAGTACCATAAAGGCAGCTACTGTAATCATGATTGTTCCACCTGTACTTGCAGCTAACATCATAGTTTAATTCTTATTTTATAGCATCGTTATAAGAAACTTTCTTTGTGTCAATTTCTTTCTTCTCAATTTCTTTCTCTTCCTCTAAGGTCTGTACTGTTTTGTCTTCAACAGCAGGAGCTTCTTCACCACCGCCAGTCAACATTCCTCCAAAACTTTGAAAACCTATACCCATTAAACCAGTAATGATGAAAGTTATTCCTAGTCCTCTCAACGGAGCAGGAACATTTGAATATCTAATTTTCTCACGAATGGCAGCAATGGCCAAAATTGCCAAAAACCAACCGATACCTGAACTTACCCCGTAGTTAAGCGCCAAACCCAAGGTTTCGATTTCTCTTGCCTGCATGAATAAAGAACCTCCTAAGATGGCACAGTTTACTGCAATTAAAGGCAAGAAAATACCCAATGAATTGTATAGGGATGGAGAAAATTTTTCTACTACAATCTCAACCAATTGCACCATAGTTGCAATGGTGGCAATGAACAAGATAAATGATAAAAAGCCCAAGTTATAATCAGCATATTCTTCACCCAACCATACTAATGCTCCGTCTTGTAACAAATACTTATCCAATAACCAGTTAAGCGGTACAGTAACCGCTAATACAAAAATAACGGCTGCCCCTAGACCTACCGCAGTAGCTACCTTTTTAGAAACGGCCAAATACGAGCACATTCCTAAGAATACGGCAAATACCATATTATCTAT
>QILY01000026.1 GCA_003232155.1 Maribacter sp. | reverse complement strand
TTCTTTTTCTTTTTCTTTTTTGCTTTCTTCTTCAACTTTTTAAGTTGCTTCTTCGAAGGGCCTAGATCAATATCTTCAGCACCGCGGCCTTTTTTTTCTTTTTTCTTCCTTTTTTCCTTTTTCTTCATGCTGTTCTTCTCAATGGCACCACCACCATTTTCACCAGCCTTTTGTTCGTCGATAGAAATAGGTTCGTCCGTATGAAAATCAAATCGATAAGAACCTCCCATAGTCATAAATATTCGCGAAGGTGTATTTTTAAAGCTAGCCCCCATATTAAAATCTACTTGCAGATCATCGGTCAACAAATGGGCTACACCACCTCGTAAAAGTACATCTGCATAACGGTCGCTCTTTATTCCTTGATGTTCTACAAAAGCACTCCATTTGGGGTTTCTAAAAGCATGTGATAAGGAAATCAAATAATTAATCTCAGGAAAGTCACTACTAATACGGTCATAAGCGATATTAGTAATCAGAACAAATCTCGGGGTAAGCCTGCTTTGGGTCGCTATCATACCTCGATATGACACTGTAGGATCACCCACAAAAAACGGGTTATCACCTATATTAAAAGTCGCTCCACCATATACGGCAACAGAGGGAATCAAGTTCTTGAATTTAAAACCGCGATTGGCTTTCCAACTATATAAGTCGGGTTTATTACTTTCAGGGTTTTTAAACCGATCATAAATTAAATATTTAAGCCCTATTCGATTTCTTGAAAAATCGGTTAAAGGTTGCTCAAGTCCTGAATTGATAAAAGTTCTATTTTGCCTTTGAAAAGTACCTTCGTAGTTTATTTCCAATTCTTCAAATAATAATCCATAACGCAAAGAAATATCACTTCCCCATATATTACTTTCTGTGTTCAATAAAGAATGGTCACTCTGTTCAAAAAAGAACCCTGTTTCAATTTGGGCAACATTTTTACCTACTGCATAAGCACTGACCGATAGCCCTGGACGGTTTGAATTGATAACATCGGTATATTGTGAAAACCCTAAAAAGGGAGCTATGGCTAAGGTAAAATAGGCCAAACACTTTATTTTTTTGATTTTAAAGGAGCTACCCATGGGCGTGATTTTATTAATATTTTAAGACTTTTGTCCTTTTAATACAACGCAAGAATTGTATTTTTGATATAAATACATGAAATTTTATGGCTTTATTAAAGACCATTTTAATCATCGTACTGGTTTATTATCTTTTTAAGATATTGGCCAAGCTGTTTGCGCCTAAAATAATCAACTATGCCGCTAAAAAGGCCGAAGCCCATTTTAAAGAGCGTTTTGGTGATTTCACCAACCCAAATGTTGGCAATGAAGAACAAGTTGGCGATGTCATTATAGAAAAGAAAACTTCTAAAAAAACCAATACTTCTGAAAAAGTTGGTGATTATATCGATTTTGAAGAGATTGATTGATTATTTTAGCATTGAACTCATAGCGGGTTCTTGACCAATCTACTAAATTCACCCATGCGAACCAGTTTAAAAGCATTTTTCATTCATTTTTTTGTTGCTGTGTTTTTTGTAATTGCCGCATTGGCCTATTTCAGTCCTGTGCTTCAAGGGAAGGTCATGTTTCAGAGTGATATTGCCCAGTATACAGGTATGGCCAAGGAGCAAAACGATTTCCGTAAGAAAACGGGCGAAGAACCCTACTGGACGAACAGTGCTTTTGGCGGTATGCCCACGTACCAATTAGGAGCTAATTATCCGCATAACTATGTGAAAAAGCTGGATCGCTCAATTCGTTTTTTACCGCGCCCCGCCGATTATCTTTTTCTGTACTTCATAGGATTTTACATATTACTGTGTTGCATGAAAGTCGATTATCGATTGGCAATTGTTGGGGCATTGGCTTTTGGCTTTTCTACCTACTTGATAATAATTTTTGGTGCGGGCCATAATGCCAAAGCACATGCTTTGGGGTATTTACCCATGCTTTTAGGAGGAATCATTCTCGTATTTCGAAAAAAATATTTATGGGGGTTTCTACTCACCGCAGTTGCAATGGCCTTAGAGATTAGTGCAAACCACTACCAGATGACCTATTACTTTATGTTACTGGTCTTGATTTTAGGAATGGTGTATTTAGTAGATGCTATTCAAAAAAAACAAATGAGACATTTTGCAATATCCATAGGAATTCTTTTGGGAGCCGTTTTTTTAGGCATTGCTGCCAATGCTACAGGTTTATTGGCCACCAAAGAATATGCAGATTGGAGCACCCGTGGAAAATCTGAACTTAGCATTAACCCAGATGGTACTGTTAAGGAGAATACAGGACTGAGTAAAGCATATATTACACATTGGAGCTATGGTATTACTGAATCATTGAACCTTTTTGTGCCACGCTTATTTGGTGGTAGTTCAAATGAAAATTTAGGCAAAGACTCTAAATCATATAATTATCTTTTAGATAAAGGTTTATCTCGCAATAGAGCTTTTGAATTTACTAAAGGAATGCCTTTATATTGGGGTGATCAACCTGGTACTTCAGGTCCGGCCTATATTGGTGCAATTATTTTCTTTCTATTTATTCTAGGATTGATTTTAGTGAAAGGAAGGGCAAAATGGTGGCTTTTAGGTGCTGTGCTTATGTCTTTGTTTTTATCATGGGGACATAATTTTAGTCTTTTGACCAATTTTATGATTGATTATTTTCCGTTGTACGATAAGTTTAGGGCAGTATCATCCATTCAGGTGATTTTAGAACTTTGCGCTCCCGTTCTAGCTATATTGGCATTGGGCGCAATTTTTGATCCATCTATAGAAAAAAGCACAAAAGTTAATGCGTTCAAAATCTCATTTTTTAGTGTTTTAGGTTTAGGTATTGCTCTTTTTGTATTTAAGGGAATGTTTGATTTTGAGTCGCCATCAGATGAAGGTATGCGAATGCAAGGCTTGGAGGAATTACCTGATATGATTCAATCTGACCGAAAGATGGTTTACAACAACGATTTATTTCGTTCTTTAATTTTTGTGATATTATCCGCAATAGCCATTTGGTTATATCTAAAAGAAAAATTGAAACAGAACATAGCTATTATCGCAATTGGCGCTTTGATTGTATTTGATTTGGTGGGTGTAGACCTTAGATATGTCAACAATGATAATTTTGTATCGAAACGAAAAATGACACAACCCTTTCAAGAGACTGAAGTTGATAAATACTTAGCTGAAGATACTAGTGTTTAGTGTTTATCGGGTATTCGACCCCACAGATAGTGGAGCGCGAACCTCTTTCTTTCATCAGTCTATTGGTGGGTACCATGCCGCAAAACCAGGGGCATATCAAGATTTGTATGACTTTTATATCTCTAAGTTCGATCTGGGCGTATTGAATATGTTGAATGTAAAGTACATTGTTCAACAAGATGAAGAGGGGAGGAGCTACCCTGCTACAAACCCTGATGCTAATGGAAATGCTTCGAAAAATTAAATGAAGTAAAAAGTGCTGATGATGAACTGTTGACTTTAGAAAAGTTGAATACTAAAAAAGAAGCCGTTGTGAATACAAATACGGTCTCTAATTTAAATCGTTTTACTTTTCAGGTAGATTCTACGGCAACAATTTTGCTTACTGAATATATTCCCAATCATTTGACTTATGTATCTAATAATTCAAATGCAGGAGTGGCCGTATTTTCTGAAATGTATTATGCCCATGGATGGAACGCCTATATTGATGGAACTTTAAAAGACCATTTCAAGGTCAATTATGCGCTTAGAGCATTAAAAGTACCAGAGGGTAAGCATACAATTGAATTCAAATTTGAACCGGAAGTTGTCAAGATGGGCAGCCAGATTAGTTTGGCAAGTTCAGTTTTATTGGGATTGATTTTGGTTGGCGGAATAGGATTTTCTTTTTGGCGTTCTAAAAAGGAAGAAAAAGAAAAAGTCTAATGCGAAAAGTGCTGGTCATTACCTATTATTGGCCACCCGCTGGCGGACCCGGAGTACAACGATGGCTAAAATTTGTAAAATACCTACGGGATTTTGGTATTGAACCTATAGTATATATTCCTGAAAATCCTAACTATCCAATGTTGGATGATAGTTTTATTGACGAAATTTCTGATGACATCACTATATACAAACACCCTATTTTTGAACCCTATCGTTTTGCAAATATCCTGTCCAAGAAAAAAACCAAACGTATTAGTTCGGGTATTATCCGGACCAAAAATCAACCTATACTAGAAAAATTGATGTTATGGGTGCGCGGTAATTTTTTTATACCGGATGCCCGCAAATATTGGGTGCGGCCATCCATTAAATTTTT
>QILY01000305.1 GCA_003232155.1 Maribacter sp. | reverse complement strand
CCCAATGAAGATGCTGCACCACCAACGGCCGATTCAAAATCAAGGCCCAGCATACCCAAAACCAAGGCTCCAATAATAAAGAGCAACATATAGAGGACAAAAAAGGCAATAATATTATACACAATATGCTCTTTGACCGTCTTGTTGTTATATCGCATAGGAATAATAGCATTGGGGTGCAAAGTACGCTTGAACTCTAGTAGTCCGTTTTTAATAATGAGCAAATGACGCATTACTTTAATACCACCAGCCGTTGAACCTGCAGAGCCCCCTAAAAACATTAATCCGAAGAAGAAAACGGTTAAAAAAGGTGTCCAGCTTGTAAAATTGGAGGTCACAAAACCCGTTGTGGTCACTACAGCGATTACTTGAAAAAAGGCGTGACGAAAAGAACTTTCTCCCTGCCCTAAAACCATGGGATGGTATTCAGAAACTGTCACATTTGCTTTTGTATATATGACAATGGCAGCAATTATGGTAAATAAAATAATAAAACCAGTGTAAAATTTAAACTCTTCATCTTTTAAAACTTTTTGCACCTTGCCTTTAAAAGCGAAATAACTGAGTACAAAATTACTACCAGCCAAAAACATAAACAATATAACAATATACTGTATCAAAGGTTGGTTGTTCCAATGGGTCAAATTTGCATTTTTAGTTGAAAATCCACCTGTTGACATGGTAGCCAATGCATGATTTATAGCATCGAAAAATGACATGCCCGCTAACTTTAGCAATAAAGTCTCAGCTACCGTATATCCAAAATAAATAAGCCATAAACGTTTTGCAGTATCTGTAATTCTGGGATGTAATTTATCTGCACTTGGCCCTGGTGCCTCCGCTGCAAATAATTGCATACCGCCAATACCTAATATGGGTAATATAGCAATGGCCAAAACAATGATACCCATTCCACCAATCCAATGAGTGAGGCTTCTCCAAAACAAAATACCTTCAGGCAATGCTTCTATATTATCTACAATAGAAGCCCCCGTTGTAGTATACCCAGATATGGTTTCGAAAAAAGCGTTGGTTACCCCAGGTATGGCTCCTGAAAATAAATAGGGCAGCATCCCCGAAAGGGACATAATAATCCACCCGAACGTTACTATTAAATAACCTTCTTTACGCTTAACCTCTTTTTCATGGCCTCGCGTTGCAAACATAGCAAACACACCTATAAACATAGTGACAATTGATGCCAAGGTGATATCTAAGGTAGCACCATCAGCATATATACCACTTACCAAAGCTGCCAAAAGCATAAATAGCCCATTGAACAGCAAAAGCAGTCCCATTATGTGAAATATTATTTTAGAATTCAGGCCCATGTCACAAGAACAACCTTTCTATTTTTGAGATCGATTCTGGCAAACAACATACCACTACCCTATCGCCAGCTTTTATTTCAAAACCACCGAGAGCGATAATGCCTTTACCATCTCGAACTACTCCCCCTATGGTCGCCGTCTTAGGAAAATCAAGCTCTCTAATAATACTACCTGTAACCTTAGAATTTGATTTTACCACAAATTCAAGAATTTCAGCATTCAAGTTGTTCAAACGCATCAAGGCAACTATATCACCTTTTCTGATATACCTAAAAATTGTATTGGCAGCCAGTAACTTTTTATTGATTAAAGTATCTATACCTATGGAATGCGATAGTTGAAAATAGTCTACATTCTCAACCAAAGCAATGGTCTTTTTTATATGTTTTGATTTAGCTACCAAGCAAGACATGATATTGGTTTCAGAGTTTCCGGTAACAGCAATAAAGGCATCCATAGACTCTAAACTCTCTTCCTGTAACAATTCTACATTTCTACCATCACCATTAATAACCAAAGCGTTTGGTAGGTCGTCAGCTAAATCAAAAGCTTTTTCCTTATTCTTTTCGATAAGTTTTACATTGAATTTTTTGGCGCATAAGTCACGTGCAGATTTAAAACCTACTTTACTTCCGCCAAGAATCATCACATTTTTAATTTCTTCTTTCTTCTTGCCTGTTAGTTTATATAACTCATCAACACCCTCTTTCACCGTAATGAAATACACTTGATCCCCTTCTTTAAAAACCGTGCCACCTCTAGGTATTATGGTATATTGAGTGCCCATACGCTGTAATGCGATTGGCATAAAATGTAGTTCAGGGAAAATAGTAGCAGCTTCTTTCACCATTTTACCTACAAAAGGGGCTGATTTTGGTAATGATACCCCAACCATAATCAACGTACCATCCTCAAACTCGTACGTGTCGTTAAAAGCTGATTTATTTAGCAGCAATTGTATTTCTTCTGCTGCCAATTCTTCAGGCGATATCAATTCATCAATACCCAGTTCATCAAATTTTAAAGTTTCTTTGTTATCAATAAACTCGGTGTTTGATATTCTAGCAATGGTTTTTTCGCAACCTAACTGTTTTGCCATCATACACAGGGTTATATTGGTAGTTTCAGAAGAAGTAACACCAATTACCAGATTAGAATTCTGCACTTGGGCATCTTGTAAAACTGATACTGAAGTAGCATCACCTTTTAATACCCGAATATCTAAATGAGTATCGGCATAGGTCAAACTTTCCTTATTAGTATCAATCAAGGTAATATCTTGCGATTCATATGAGAGTAGTTTTGCCAAATGAAAGCCTACTTCGCCAGCGCCAGCAATTATAATTTTCATTTATGAATTATATTGTTGTTAATTATTGGGGGTAATAGCTCCAACTTACAATCAGAAAGAAATGCCACTTTGGGCAAAAAAGCTTTTTTACAGCCCATTTTGAGAAAAGTTTGCAAATAATGCTTGGCAAAATTACATAATTTTATAATGGTGCCCTTATAAATACGCAAGTATTAACCCGCAGTATTCATTAGAAAATCTATTCCGCCTTAAAACCACTTCAAAATATACCGTTCCACTACTTTTTTAAGGGCTTGTCACGAAATAAAATGTACAGAATTGGCGCTATTATTTTGTGCAGTGACAAGGCACGACATAGCGCAAACTATGTGCGAGCTAGAGCGGTGGCGTAAGCATAGCAAGGCTACTTGAGGCGATTTAAACGAAAATATGCGCAAACCAGCCTACCGGACAGGCAGGAAGGGACATAGAAAAACAATTAATATGAACTTAAACAGGCTCTTAGAAAAAGTCATATTTTATTGTAGTTGTACTACCCATAACAAAGTTCTAATACATAATCTGGGTATATTGTATCTTTGGCGAAATTTCAGTAATGAACAAGAAAGTTACCCCATATAAAGACTCAGAATTAGGAAAAAAAGAACAGGTAACT
>QILY01000062.1 GCA_003232155.1 Maribacter sp. | reverse complement strand
CCAAAAAATCTAAACCTACAAAACGATATAAAGCTGCTATAGACGATAAATACAGAGAATTAATCATGAAAGTTTAAATGCGAATTCCCTGATTAATGTGAACAGAGGATTTGGATTTTTGGGTTACCCGGGCAGAGTAGGTATTTGGCCAGAAATCACTGTAATTACCCTCAAAAAGAAATCATTAACATGAATTTAACTCTTTACAAGTCCTACATAAGGGTCTGTATTCGTAGGAATTTAACATTTTTTACTACATTTGGTCTATAACCCAATGATTAAAGTATGTCAAAATTTGGTCAACTTATAGATTTGCCTACTCCTGTACTTCTGGATTTTTATGCAGAATGGAATGATCAGTCAACTGCAATGCATGCTGTATTAAGAGATGTTGCCGCTGCATTAGGTGATAAAGGCAAAGTAATCAAGATAGATGTTGATAAGAACAAAGAACTTTCCCAAGCACTTCGAGTAAAAGGTTTGCCTACCTTAATGATATACAAAAAAGGTGAAATGGTATGGCGCCAAAGTGGCGAGCAAGATGCCAATACCCTTATTGGAATCCTCAACGAATACGTATAGTAGATTTAGGTTTCTGCGCTTCTAGCTCCGAATATTGTTATCGGGAAATAAATAATCAGGAACACTTGTTCAACAGATTGCTTCGTCGCGAAAAAGCTCCTCGCAAAGACGGGTATGCTTTTCTAATTTTCTAAAGAATCTGTTTTTTCTTCTAAAAGTGTAGTATCGGTTATAGGAACGGTATCCAATAAATCAGGGTCTGCCTCTAGGCCGGGTCTTTCCTCACTTTCCTCACTGTCTTTATAAAAATGCTTGAATTTATCAATGTATTCATTGAAAATCAAGGTTTCTTTTTCAGCCATTTCACGATCATTATTGGTAATAAGTACATCAATGTTTCTTCGATAGGCCTCCATATCACCAATAATATCGTCTATATTGCCATATTGCTCATCTAAACTAGTGCCAGCATAATATTCTAAACGTTCTTGATATTTGTTTTTTAAGCTATTGAACAAGGCTCGTGCCTTAGTGGTTTCCCCTACTTGATAATACCCATCAACAAAAGGTTCTAACATGGTATAATACCCAAAATGGTCAATGGGCATATTGGTCATTGCCATATCAATAATTTCCTTGGCCCTATCAATTCTATTTTCATTGATCAATGCTTCCATTAATCGAGCAAGATTGCCTCTGAAGGTTAAGCCCTGAATACGGGTCTGCGTGTCATGGTATATATTTGGGTCACTGGAATTGCCCCAATCCCATTTTTTTACAATATCATACATGAGGTCGGTATCAATCCTTCCCATTTCAAAAGAACTTCTTCTTTCTGTTTTTATGGGAACAAGTTTGTAAATTAATCCATCTAATTGTAGATAGTCTTTCATCCATATAAATTCTGCATCATCAAAACTTCCCCCTGAAAAATAAATAGGCCTTTTCCAGTCATTATTCGCCAAAATATCTAACATCATCATACTCTTTTTGGTAATGGCGCTTGTAGGCAGCTCAATATCAATATAATCAACAATAAGTGCGGTATCTTTTTGCTTGACCAAACCGCTTTCGAGTACATTTCTTTTATTGACAGGAATACGTATTTTATTGGTAGGGTAGTAGACAATATTCAAAGCATCCTCGGAATATTGGGATATATCAACGTCTTGTTGGTTTTCTAGAATATATTTTAGTTTGGTTTCGGGCTTGTTACTATCTACCCAATCAATAAAAGCTTGAACGCTCCAACGGCTTTTTGATACTTCTTTATTGAAAAGTGGGTCAACATTATAGTAATAGAGTATATCCCTATTACCTGTTCGATATTTATCATGTGCTATTTGAGATGGAATGGCTTCGCTTGTATACGCCTTTCGTTTCATTTGATCTACATACCAATCTGTTTCAAAAAGACTGGTACAGATAACACGTACATCAGTACGGTGACCTTCAATTTCTTGCACATACCACAGCGGAAAAGTATCATTGTCACCAATAGTAAATATCATGGCGCCTACATCTTCTTGACAAGAATCTAAATAAGCTTTTGCGGTTGATTGTGCCGTAAACCTATTAGATCGATCATGGTCATCCCAATTTTGAAAAGCCATCAATAACGGAACTGACAAAAGACAAACTACGGTAACTACAGGTGCCAGAATTTTAGGAGTCAAGAGCTTTTTGAACTCATCGAACAGACCATATACGCCAAGACCTATCCAAATAGCGAAAATGTAAAAGGAACCTACTAAGGAATAGTCCCTTTCCCGGGGTTGAAAAATATAAGGGTTCGTATAAAATTGTATAGCTATACCCGTGAATAAAAAGAACACAGCCAACACCCAAAATTGTTTGGGGTTTTTCGAGATTTGAAATATCAATCCAATTATACCAAGTAGTAGTGGTAAGAAGAAATACGTATTTCGTCCCTTGTTGTTTTCGATATCGCTGGGTAAGTTTTTTTGGCTGCCCAACTCTGGTCGCAGGCCGTCAATGAAATCAATACCGCTGATCCAATTACCATTGCCATTATATCGGCCTTGAATATCATCTTGTTTTCCGGTGAAATTCCACATAAAATAACGCCAATACATATAGCCAAATTGAAAATCGAACATGTATTTAATATTCTGCCATAGCGTTGGGGGTTGTACCTCAATATATTCCCCGAACCGCTTAATGAAGCTTATATACTGCTCAGCATCAATCTCTCCATTGGCATAGCCTTCTTCTACTTGTGCTATGGCTTCACGTAGTTCATTGTTAGGTCGCTTCATCTTTAGGTCAAGCGGACCATAATATTTTATATAATTTTCGGCATGTTGTGTACTCCACATTCTGGGTAGAATACCAATATGTTTTTCATTAGCTGCTTGAACTGCATTTTTAGGATAGTTTACAACCACATATTTACCCAATTTCCCATCTTTTTCATATTTGGGCCTGCCATCTTCTTGTTCACCGGCACCAGCAAATGCATCAGAATAGTAAGCGCCATATACGGGGCTATCAACACCAGGATATTGTTCACGATTATAGTAAGCTAATAAAGAGCGGGCATCAGAAGGATTATTTTCATTAATAACTACATTGGCATTTGCACGAATGGGTAACATAATCCATGAAGAAAACCCTAAAAACAAAAACATTAGGCAGAGTACAACGGTATTTGCGATTTTGTAATTGTTCTTGTGTGTATAATTTAAACCAAAATAGAAAACGGCAACAAATAAAATACCGATGATGATAGAGCCTGAGTTAAAAGGTAGGCCAACGCTATTGATAAAGAAAACCTCTCCCCACCCAAATAATTGCA
>QILY01000289.1 GCA_003232155.1 Maribacter sp. | reverse complement strand
TTTCGCTCTTCCATATTAAGGGCACCTCTAAAATACATTTTAAAAAATAATAATGAAACACACCATTATTTTAATTGTCATTCTTCTATCTGTAAAAACTTTTGCCCAACCGAATACAGAAGTTCATTTGGTCGACATCATATATGTTGACGGAAAAATGACACTGTCGAACCTGAAGAACATATCAAATAATCAAGGTTATGATAATCAACCCTCATTCTACGATGATAATACCATTCTATTTTCATCGACTAGAAATGGGCAGACTGATATTGCAAAATACAATATACAAACAGATAGCACCTCATGGGTAACCAATACTCCTGAAGGCAGTGAGTATTCACCTTTACGCATTCCGAATTCAGATAATATTTCTGCCATTCGATTAGACACTACCGGCTTACAAAGGCTATATCTTTATGATATCAAAAATGGAAAATCAACAGTATTAATAGACCATCTAAAAGTAGGCTATCATGTTTGGGATACTGAACAACAATTGGTCACAGCAGTTTTAGTAAAAGATGGTATGAACTTAATGCTCAATTACTTAGCTGAAGGCAAAAACAATACTATAGATGAAAGTATTGGGCGCTCGCTACATAAAATTCCCAATACCAATTTAATCAGTTTTATACATCTAAAAAATGGTGTTGGAACAGTCTCATCTTATGACCCAGCCTCTGGTGAGATTAAAAAACTTGTAAATATGCCTTCCTATGCACAAGATATGTGTTGGACGAATGATGGCGCCATATTGACTCCAAATGACAATGCCATTATGTATAATTATCCTGATGATAAAAAATCGGGTATTCTTCATACGTTTAAAGAAAAAGAAATTGCCAATATTACCAGAATGGCAGTTAGCCTCAATGGAAAACATTTAGTGTTGGTATCGGATGGATCCCCAGAAATTAATGATTGACAAGCAAGTGAAAATTTTCAATGCAAAGAACCTAAGCGGTTTTGTTTCTTGCTTCTCTGATTCAGTAGTGGTGCGTAATTTTCCTAGCTGGTTACTTCGGTTCGATCTGTGCCATGCATCACGGTTTAAATGATGCCATTTTGAAAGATCAAGTATAAACCTCGCTGTGCGAAGTTTGCAACTTCGTACCGTACCGATAAAAAGGTTACTTTTATCAGATAACCTTGTTTTTTGACGTTAAAACCACATATTCTCCCCACTATTATTGCATCTCAGTTTGCCTGCACATCATTATGGTTTGCCGGTAATGCGATAATTGATGAACTTACCGTAAAAACCGGTATGGGCAATGAAATTGTAGCTTATATAATTTCATCGGTACAGTTTGGTTTTATTACAGGCACCCTGGTTTTTGCTTTTTTAATGATTGCTGACCGTTTCTCGCCCTCAAAGGTTTTTATAATCTGTGCGATTTTAGCAGCCATTTGCAATTCAATATTGTTATATGAGCATCTTACCCAATGGTTATTATTGGGCACACGTTTTGGTACAGGCTTTTTCTTAGCGGGCATTTACCCTGTGGGTATGAAAATAGCGGCCGATTATTATGAAAAAGGATTGGGCAAAGCATTGGGCCTTTTGGTCGGTGCATTGGTATTAGGTGCAGCATTCCCTTATTTCGTCAACGGAACCGAATGGGGCAGTAATTATACCACGGTTATAAAAGCTACATCAATTTTAGCCGTTTTAGGCGGATTTGCCATGTGGATTCTAGTACCCAATGGTCCGTATAGAAAACCGAGTACTCAATTACAATTGTGGGCCGGTCCTGCCCTTTTTAAAATTACAGCCTTTCGAAAAGCTGCTTTCGGGTATTTTGGTCATATGTGGGAATTGTATGCCTTTTGGGCTTTTACGCCTTTGGCCATTCAAACATTCAACCATTTGAACAGCGCTTCATTATCTGTTCCGTTATGGACAGGCATCGGTATATCTTTAGGAGCTTTATCTTGTGTTTTTGGTGGATATGCATCATTGCGCATAGGTAGTTATAAAGTTGCCTCAAGAGCATTATTACTTTCCGGAATAGCTTGCCTACTATCTCCTCTTCTATTTAAAATCCCCTCTTTTATTTTTTTAATAGGATGGTGTTTATGGAGTATGGCCGTGACCGCTGATTCTCCTCAATTTTCTAACTTAGTTGCAAAGGCCATACCTTCTGAACTAAAAGGAACCGGATTGACACTCGTCAATTCAATTGGTTTTGCTATTAGCATTGTAAGTATTCAATTATTATCCTTTCTAACTGATGTTGTCGACCCTACCTATCTATTTTCTTTTTTGGCCATAGGTCCTATATTTGGTTTGTTAAGCCTATGGAAAAAATCTTCTTAACAAAATTTTAAGTACCTATACCCACAGATAAACGTACTTTAGAAACCACCTTATAAGCACATAAAAATGAAAAAAACACTACTACTAGCTTTCCTTTCGGTTTCAACTTTTGCATTTGCCCAAACCGATCAACGCATTTATGATATTATTACTGCGGTCTCTGAAGAACGTATTAAAAAAAATGTAAGCATTTTAGCAGATTTTGGCACACGTCATACCTTGAGCGACACAGTTTCTCAAACACGGGGTATTGGAGCGGCACGAAGATGGCTAAAAAAAGAGTTCGATAATATTTCTTCCGATTGTAATAATTGTTTGAATGTTACTTTTCAAAAAGATTTGGTAAAAAAAGGTACCAACAAACGTATTGTACATGACGTATATATAGTAAATGTTGTCGCCGTTCAAAAAGGCAGCAAGTACCCTAACCGTTATATTATTATGAGCGGGGATATTGATTCTCGAGTAAGTGACCCAGCGAATTTTACAGACGATTCACCAGGAGCCAATGACAATGCCAGTGGTATGGCGGGCACTATAGAAGCCGCCCGGGTGCTTTCAAAATATAAATTCGAGAGCAGTATTATTTATTTAGGGCTATCTGGTGAAGAACAAGGTCTTTTCGGAGGACAAGGATTGGTGAAACAGATGAAAAAAGATGGCTGGGATATTATTGGGATTTTCAATAATGATATGATTGGCAATATCAAAGGTGTTGACGGGGTTATCAGTAACCGTGATTTTAGAATATTTTCTGAACCCGTACCAGCTACCGAAACCGAAAAAGAAAGAAGGGCTCGACGTTTTTATGGCGGTGAAGTAGATGGTATTTCAAGACAATTGGCGCGTTATGTACATAAGACCACAAAAACATATATGCCAGAAATGAATCCTACCATGATTTATCGATTGGACCGTTTTGGCCGTGGGGGGCACCATCGCCCTTTTAACGATGCTGGCTATGCCGGTATTCGTATTATGGAAAGTCATGAAAACTATACGCAACAACATCAAGACATCCGTACCGAAAACG
>QILY01000228.1 GCA_003232155.1 Maribacter sp. | reverse complement strand
GGGTGCTCTATAAACCATTTATTAATGCCTGCCATATCAAGCGTAGTATAATCTCCATAGATTTTACGGCTCATGAATTTGGCATGGCTTACGGGTAGATCTCCATCATACTCCATAAATCGAGACCACATTCCCCAGTCATGTGCCGCTACATATTTACCATCTGAAGTTTCGATGATATCTAATTCAAACATGCGAAATCCCTTTTTATAATTCTGGTTTAAAGCTTCTAGGGAATTTGTTGATTTAACTCCATTGACCTCACCACCGGCATGGGCAATATAGCGATCAATACTAGGTTCAAAATCATAAGAAGGTTTCGGAAAATATATTTTCTTATCAGTGATACTTAACGGAATGCTCAATTTTGTTTCAACAGCGATATCATCTAATTTTTCAAAGATTGCCCCATTGAAATTATGCATAACGTAAGCTTGTCGGCTAGCTATCTTACTTAATACTACGAACCCTAGTTTTTTTAGCTCGGCAGTATAGTTTTGTAAACTTTTAGCTGCGGAATCATGGGCCAAAATAATATAAGTAGCTTTATTGTCTTTTAAGGTTTTTAGAACTTTAACAAATTCTGCGGCTTCTTCTTCACTTTCATGAGTGTCAAAATTTTTATACTCAAAAGTGTTTGCCGTGTTTAAATGGTATATGGTAAGTCCGCGTTTGGCAATTTCAATAGTACCATTAAGTATGAATCTACTTCGTCTTTTAGCGTTAAAACTACTGCTCTTCAATACAATTTCGCCATTTGTGATATTAGTAAGATGTAAAAAAGCAGTTTCCGACTTTGGAAGTTCATTAGCATTTACCTGATGGAAAACCCCACTAAAAAAAATGGCAGTAATCACCAAGAACCGATTTAGAAATTTTTTGCCTTTTTTCATACTACTTTTATATAGTGATTTGCCCTTGACGAAATTTTTCGATTAAAGACCTCAAGAATACAAACAGGAACGTATTTGCAGCTATCTTATTGTCGAAATTAGAATAACTACCTAAAAAACAATGGTATAGTAGAAGAATTCAATTATTTCAAATAGCAATAGAAAGTAAGTTTTCGAGAGATGTAATATTAATTTTAATTGTAATTTTACATGAACTTCTTTTATGGGCAGAACAACAATCAAAACCACAAGAGCGCAAGAATCTACCAATGCCATTGAACGCTTGTATATTACTATGCGACATTTGTTCAATCGCGGGTTTTATAAACCTACAGGGGTTTCGGGGGAGTCTCTTAGAAATGCTTTACTACAATTACGTCCTGAAATTTATGGGTCTGTCGCCGAAGAAAAAGCGGAGCTAAGCGGTCTTATTTATGTTATTGAGCGGCTACCAGAGGGCATAGAACAATGTAAGTTTATCAACCTTACTTCAGATGAAGGTTATGCAAAATCACACTTCAAAGCCATCATACCGCCAAAAAGAAGACGCAACTGCTATCGTATCGATGAAGAACAAATGAACATTGAGATTACTCGAGGACGTTCTGAAATTTATGATATTTTAACCCACCTTACCTTTTTGTTTATTGAATCAGAAAAAATCTGCAAAAGGGTACTTATTGAAGATACCGATAAAACTATACGCGATTGGGGTAAATTAGAGGCTGCTATAAAAAAAGGGAAACTTACCCAGTCAGAGCGTGAAGTTACCCTAATTCATACTGCAAATATTCTTGGTCGGTCTTTTGAGGAAATTATAGAAGTTTACGAAAATTTTGCCACTAAAGATAACCCAGAGCGTTTTCTTCATATCGTATACTGGTTGGGCAAACTAGCCATTGAAGAAGAAATAACAGGAGAGAAAAGAGTAATTACTTTTAGTGCTTTATTGCGTGAACGCTTAGGTCACCATATTCATGGTGAGCGATGGGCAAATACTATAAAAGAGGTTCTAAATAAGAATGGACTTTTAGAGAGACCGATTCACATAATCAGTGCCAATATGCATAGTGTAATGAATTCTTTGTTTGCACGAATAGCATTGGCAAAACAGTTTCCGGATAGTGATTCTTTAGAGATTTACGAGGCATTGTCAACGAATTCAACATTGCGGAACAAAGTAGAAACAATGGCCAAGAAAAATGGAATGATAGCTATTGATGATGTATCAGGAACCAACATAAACGTTCAGATATTCGACATGGCCAAAATAGGGGATAATGCCTGTTGCTATGAACTTCCAGAAGGATTAGCAGATACTAAAAAACCTGTTATCTTTGTAATGGATTATGCTTTTGGCGAACAAGCTTACGAAACTATTGATGAGCTGTTGAAGCCTTTTAAAGATAAAAAGAAAAGTGCCCAGTATCTAAATATAGCCTCAATATCAATTATGGGGAAAGCAGGTATCTTAGAAGGCGGAAAAGGAGATTTGATGATTCCATCGGCACATATTTTTGAAGGCACTGCTGATAATTATCCGTTTGAGAACGAGCTTTGCGCCAAAGATTTTGAAGGCCATGGTCTTAAAGTATTTGAAGGAACTATGGTAACCGTTTTAGGAACATCTTTACAGAATAAAGATATATTGAAATTCTTTAACCAAAGCACTTGGAATGTAATCGGACTAGAAATGGAAGGGGTGCATTACCAAAAAGCAGTACAATCGGCCTCCAAAATACGTAAGAGTATTAGAGAAGATGTAAAAGTGCGCTACGCCTATTATGCATCAGACAACCCTTTAGAAACGGGAAGCACTCTAGCCTCAGGCGGTTTAGGTACAGCAGGAGTAAAACCGACGTATTTAATTACAGATAAAATACTAACGCAATTATTTAATTCATAGATTATAATGGCAGATCAAACACCAACAAACTCTGATGAAATAGATTTGGGACAGTTGTTTCAATTGATAGGTAAAGGGTTTCGGAAAGTTTTTAGGGCTTTCTTGGGGCTTTATATTTACCTAAAGAAGAATATTTTCATATTAGGCGGTTTGGTAATATTGGGAGTTGCAATCGGTTATGGATTTAATCAAATTACTACTGATTTAATGAAAACAGAAGTGATTGTAAAACCTAATTTAGAAAGTCGCAACTATCTTTATGAAGTAGTTGATGAAATTGAAGCCAATATAAAATCAAAAGACACTTTGTTTTTCAAAGGTTTGGGAATTTCAGTAGAAAATTTAAAGGGGTTTAAAGTTACTGTTGAATCTTTAGGCGATACTAGAAATGTTTCTGATCAAGGAACTGAGTATTTAGAGCTGTTAAAGGGATTTGAAAGCTCTTCTGATGCTATTTCAGATATTGTTCGTGCTGAAATTTTAAGCAAAAGTACTTTAATCAATCACAAAATATCTTTCTATTATAAAAACCCTAAACTTGGACAAGAGTATACTAAAAA
>QILY01000044.1 GCA_003232155.1 Maribacter sp. | reverse complement strand
ATCCTTTTTGTCAGTATATTGCTCATGGAGCTGTTTTTAAGGTGAAAATTTGTTTGTTTTCCAACAATAAATTACAACTTTTTAAACAGTTCTCCAATTTTAAAAACCTTGAAAACATCAATAAAATCAATGGATTATGGTTTGTTGAATGTGTTTTTCAGGGGATGGCTAAACTAAATAAAGTTGGGGACTAAATAAAGTTGGGGGATAAATTAGCGAGAAGTTCGGTTTAGGGGTGTTTACAGATATACAATGAACCCAATAATTATAATTCAATTATTGGGTATCATATATTTAGGAAGGGGGACGAATATGTTGTCATTTATCTTATGTCATATTAATTAATCTTCATACATATTAACTGCCGTAGCCGTAGTATTATCTACTTGCATAATCCATTTTTCATCACGGTATTTTCCATCTAAATTTGAAACGAATGCTATTTCAGCATCTTTCTTGATATCAAAATCAGCTAGATATACATAATACAATCCATTTTCTTTATTATAAAATTGTTTAGCATTCAAACCTTGCTCTTTTAGCGTGTTCATAAAAGCGCCCAAGTACTTTTTATTTTTATATACATTGGCAATTACATAATAACCTGTTTTCACGCCTATAATATCAGCTTGGTTTAAAATCTTAATAGGAAGCTTTACATAATCTTTATGCTCTTTGGTATTGAGTACCTTAGAAGTTTTGCGTTCTTTTTTATTTGTAACCAAAACTGTATTCTGCTGGTCATTGATACCATGCATATACGCTTTGATGTTATACTTTACATCACTTCTTAAAAGTTGAACAATTGTTGAAAACCTTTTTTCAAATGCTTTGGTACGTGCAGTCTCAATAGAGTCTTGTCTTAGCATGAGTTCATCTAAAATTAAACGGTTCTGGTACGCCAAAGCATCTGCTTCATTTTCAATTTCAATTTTTACCTTACCCTTGTTTTTAGATTTCTTTTTAGTCTCAATAGATTTCTTTTTATTCTCAGCTGTTAACCGTAAAATTTGTTCTTCATAGTTTCTTATAATACCATCAATTTTTTGATCTACAGAAGCATCAGCATAATTTGTATCATCATTGTTATTTTTAAAGGTATACGCCAATGACACTTCATGATTCCATCCAAAATCGGCGTTTTCTTGTAAAAAATCTTTCTCCATTAAATATCCTACAGACATGGTTTTGTTCAAATTGAACCCTAAGCCCATTGATAAGCCATAGTTGTCATTAAAGGCAGTCTGTAGCCAACCATATTTAGGCAATTCCAATAGTATTGAACCAAGGTAAGCCATACTGTTATCATCATTTTTACCCAACTGAAAAAGAGGCATTAGTCTAGCATTTTCGAACAATCCTCCTATAGCTTTAAAGTCGTGTGTATATTGTAATGATGCTTTAATACTTTTATCGTTAAAACTGGTTAAAAACTCATTGGTTGTTTGATTATACTTCAACAAGTCAGTAGCATATATCCCAAAATCAAATTTACCTAACGAGAGCGTTACAGCTGGCTGAATCGCCAATTTGCTTTCTTTTTTTGAGTTAATAATTTCGATATCATTTTCTGAAGCAACTATCCTATTTTTATCTACTCCTTCATTGAAATAGGTGAAATTGGCTCCGAAAGTGAGTTTGCTATTAGAGTTCAACTTTACAGATGTAGCATAATTGGCATTAAAACCAAATTCTTGTACAACACCTGACCATTGACTGTATACTCCAATACCCAAAGCGGTATGGTCATTTAATTTATTACTAAAGCCTAGAAAGTAATTTTGCGTATTGTCTTCAAAAGTAGTGTACTGGTTTCTATGAAGAATATTTAAATATGATTTATTTTCCCGCACCAGTGAAAATGTTGGATTAATTAAAAACCTATTAAAAAACAGTTGATTATGATATGTACTGCTTGAACTTATATTAGAATTTTCTTGCTGGCCATACATAGCTTGACTAGCAAAGAACAAGCAAAGTATAATGAGCAGACATGTATTGTTAAATATTATATTTGTAGAGTTCATCTGAGTAAAAATTAATGTTATTCTATTTTCGTACACCGTTCTGATGTTAGTACATATTGAGCTAAGTCATTAAAACTTATATACAGTTTGCACTTCACCTGTACATTGTATTAGTTGCGATACTATATGTATCTAATACTATGTGAGAGCATTTCTATTTTAGAATAGTCTTGATAGAATCAATTATACCGCTATTCGTCTTCAAAGGTTGAAGAAGTATAATCCATTTTTAAACCTGCATTGAAAGCTTCTAAGATGTTATAATCTTGTTTTTCCTCTGATTTATTTTTCTTCTTAGCTGCATATGAGAAGGCAATTTTATGAATGGCATCTTTCTCTTTTCCACGATTGGACATGACATAGCCTCTTCTTTTCCCATTCATAAGAAAAATTGAAAAATCATCTTCAATGCTATTGATAGTGCTTCCCAAATTAACGGCCAAACTTACTTTTTTACGACCCACCTCAGCCATGTACACATCTAAACCGCCATAGCCCTTTCGACCTTCAGATGCAAAAACTAATGTATTGCCGCCTAAAATTTTAGGGTACAGATCATTATCTCGCGTATTCACTTTTTCTCCTAAGTTTTTGGCAACGCCGAAAGTACCATCATTATGTACAGTTGCCACATAAATATCATATTTACCATAGGTGCCGGGCATATCTGAGGCAAAGAACAATCTTTTACCATCACTGGAAACTGATGGGTGCAACGTGTTATAATTTTTAGGACATAGGGCAACTTCTTTTATTTTTCTCCATTCCCCATCAATTTTATCCGCTTTGTATATTTTATGTACCA
The DNA here is from genome assembly GCA_003232155.1 of Maribacter sp. Lineage (GTDB taxonomy): Bacteria > Bacteroidota > Bacteroidia > Flavobacteriales > Flavobacteriaceae > Maribacter_C. Next base: position 721 of record QILY01000044.1, on the reverse strand, counting down.
ATTCTTTTTTTGAAAAAACACCGTACAAAGGTTTTACATATACCGCTTTACTATAATAGGCGGTATTACCATCAGCAGTAACAGCTATGGGAGCTTTATACAAATTTTGGCCATCGAACTTTTCAACTGCGGAAGAAAATCTACCTTGATTATCTTTTGTTTTTCCATATTGAACCATATGACCCAACGACTGTGATTTTGTGTTTAATCGGAGATCCCACTCTTTGTGCCGCTTATTAACTGATGCATTTGAGGATTTTTTGTTGACACGGTAATCTGATTTAATACTCGCCAACCAATCTTTCTGATCTAACGATAAACTTGTAACTACAGCAGTGCCAGTTTTTGCCAAAGCATATTGATACCGCTCATAATATGGATTGGTTAAAATGCCGTTTTCGCTAATGCTCATTAGCTGTTTGTACCAGAACAGTACGGTCTCATAATTTTTATTTAGAAAATTGGCATTTCCTAAATCTTCAAAAATCTCTTTTTCACTATACCCTAAACTCAAGAGTTTTGTATAGTTTTTTTCCCTTTTAGCAGCTTCGTAGGTAGTAGATGTACCTGAATTGAAAGTCTTAAGGTTTTGTGCGGATAAAGGGTAGCAAAATAATGCAATAGCGCATACAAGAGCTACCTTGTAACTAGTAGTATTGTTCATATCAAATAAGATTTGGGTTCTTAATACTCCAAAGTTCTACAAATGTTTTGAACCATT
>QILY01000261.1 GCA_003232155.1 Maribacter sp. | reverse complement strand
TTGCTTTGCGAGACTCGTTAATTGCCGTCTTCATAAAGTTGGTCACTGAAACACCTGGAATCTCTATAGGATATTGAAATGATAAAAATACCCCCTTATGAGCGCGTTCTTCAGGAGCGTCTTCTTCTAAATCTTCTCCATCTAAAACAACAGTTCCTTTGGTAACTTCAAATTCTTCCTTACCGGCAATTACAGCTGCCAAGGTACTTTTACCAGAACCGTTCGGCCCCATAATCGCATGGACTTCCCCTGCATTAACCTCTAGGTTGATTCCTTTTAATATTTCCTTACCCTCTACACTTGCGTGTAAATCATTGATCTTAAGCATACTTATTATTTTAAATATTCGGGCGCCCTTGGCATTTTATTAAAATCTTCTTTTTGGTGCTGTAAATACACTTTTGCATTCTTTTCTTTGGCAAAAGCCTCAAACGCATCCATGCTTTTTAGGGTTTGTTCTACGTCGGTATTGAAAACTGGTATGCGTCTATGCTCTCTGTTTTCATAAAGGTGGTACAAATCCCCTGTTAACAAAGTCGGACCATTTTCAGCTAAATCTATATACAATACTTGGTGGCCTGGTGTGTGGCCCGGCATTGATTTGATTACAACACTACTATCTCCAAAAACATCAAAATCGCCTTTTAGTTTTTTAACATTCGTCAATTCTTGAATGGCTTCATACAATCCTTGACCTGAATTTTTCACTGCATCACTTGTAATGAAATCATATTCAGCTTCTTGCACCAACCATGTTGCATTCTTAAGCACATTGGCATGACCCGTATGGTCAAAATGGGTGTGCGACAAGGCTATATATTTGAAATCGGCAGAGGTCATACCTATGGATTTCAGTTGATTCAAAATAGAATCTTTTCGAGAGATTGTAAATGCTCCGCTAGGTACTGTAAATGGCTCGGACAATTCAACAAGCATTTCTGGAAGGCCGGCATCCCACATCAAATTACCATCGGGATGGCTTATCACATAAAAAGCGTTTGCAAATTCTTTGGTCTGACCATGGTAAGTGGTGTCTTGCGAAAACAATTCCAAATTATTAACCATGACCGTTCCACCGCTAAAAGTGTAGAGTTTTACATCTGGTTTCTGTGTTATTTCAGATTCTGTAACGGTCTCGGTAACTTCCTTTTTTATTTCCTTGCAAGCAAAAACAGCTAAGCTTAGGAATACTATAATTATGTGTTTTTTCATTTTTACAACTTTATGGCAGGTTTAGGAAATTCTGCAAAGACTTTTCCGCCTGTCGGCACCTCCTTTTTTTCAAGGGGAGGGCTCTATTTTTTATCCTACTGAGCCTTCTAGGCTTATTTCTAATAGTTTTTGCGCTTCTACAGCAAACTCCATCGGTAATTTGTTCAATACTTCTTTACTAAAGCCATTTACGATCAATGCGATCGCTTTTTCGGTATCGATACCCCTTTGGTTGCAATAGAAAATCTGGTCTTCTCCAATTTTACTGGTGGTTGCCTCGTGTTCAATCTGCGCCGATTTATTTTTTACTTCGATATACGGGAAAGTATGCGCACCGCACTCATTACCCATTAAAAGGGAATCACATTGCGAAAAGTTTCGGGCATTTTCTGCTCTCGAACCAATTTGAACCAAACCTCTATAACTGTTTTGGGATTTTCCAGCAGAAATACCTTTTGAAATGATGGTGCTTCTTGTGTTCTTCCCTAAATGAATCATTTTAGTGCCCGTATCCGCTTGTTGGTAATTGTTGGTTACAGCAATAGAATAAAATTCTCCTATTGAATTATTTCCTTTTAAAATACAAGAGGGATATTTCCACGTAACGGCAGAACCTGTCTCTACTTGCGTCCAAGAAATTTTTGCGTTCTTCTCACATATTCCTCGTTTGGTTACAAAATTGTATACTCCACCTTTACCTTCGCTACTACCGGGATACCAATTTTGTACCGTTGAATATTTTATTTCCGCATCATCTAATGCAATAAGCTCTACAACTGCTGCGTGCAATTGATTTTCATCTCTTGATGGTGCGGTACAACCCTCTAAATAACTAACATAGCTACTTTCGTCCGCAATGACCAAGGTGCGTTCGAACTGGCCGGTGCCTCCTTCATTAATTCTAAAATAAGTGGATAATTCCATAGGACATCTTACGCCTTTTGGAATATAGCAGAAAGAACCATCAGTAAATACCGCCGAATTTAAAGCTGCATAAAAATTATCGGTTTTTGGAACAACAGTACCCATATATTTTTTTATCAATTCTGGGTGTTCTTGAATTGCTTCAGAAATAGGCATAAAGATAATTCCCTTTTCCGCTAAGGTCTTTTTGAAAGTTGTTGCTACCGAAACAGAATCTACTACAATATCAACAGCAACATTCTGTAATTTTTTTTGTTCATCAACAGAAATTCCTAGTTTTCGATACATTTCCAACAAATCGGGGTCAACATCATCCATAGATTTATTAGGGTCTGCTGCTTTAGGGGCCGAATAGTAACTGATAGCCTGAAAATCTGGTTTTTTATAATGAACGTTCGCCCATTCTGGTTCTTCCATTTTTTTCCAAATACGAAAAGCTTCCAAACGCCAATCGGTCATCCATTCAGGTTCGTTTTTCTTTTTTGAGATTGCACGAACAATATCTTCGTTCAATCCTTTTGGAAAAGTATCTGACTCTATATCCGTATAGAAACCATACTCATATTCTTTGGTTTCCAGCTCTTTTTTTAATTCCTCTTCAGTATATGCCATATTTTTTCAATATACCAATTGTTCAATGTAACAATTGATTAATTATTTCATTATCACATTGCTGCGTTAGAGTGAAAAACTCTCTCCGCAGCCACAGGTTCTTTGTGCATTTGGGTTGTTGAAAACAAATCCTTTTCCATTCAACCCGCCAGAATATTCTAACACTGTACCTACTAAATATAGAAAACTCTTTTTATCTACTATGATGCGTACATCGTTATCTTCGAAAATCTTGTCAGTTTCACCCATTTTATTGTCAAAGTCCAGTTCATAAGATAAGCCGCTACAACCGCCACTTTTTACGCCTACACGAACATAGTCTTTAGCAGCATCAAAGCCTTCTTCTGTCATTAAATTGACAACCTTTTTCTTTGCCGTTTCCGATACTTGAATCATAGCTAATTGGATTAATTCTAAATTAATATACAAATATAGGGTATACACCTCTTTTTACCACAGTTCCTAACATTATTATAACGTATGTTGAAATAGGTGTTTTCTATGGAAAACTCTTTACTATAAACCTGAGTTCGATTAATAGTGATTTTTCAGAAGCCGTGTAAATAGTAAGATTTGTAAATAGTAAGATTTGGAGGATAAAAACGTAGTACTAACGGGTTAATTCAAGGCTTTTATCGTTAAAAGATTGCTGTTTAGACGGCTTATTTGGGAATTAGGTTTTGAATTGATTGTAATTTACTGACTGTGAGATCGATATTAATCGAACTCAGGTTATAAAGAAGCGTATTATTTTATCTTGATAACTACGGCATCAGACTTTCCTTTGTTTTGCAGATTTGGAAAGTTGGTACTTGTAGTCTCACCTACCAGAAGAATACCATTATCAACAGTTTCATTTGTAGAAATACTATCATCTTCACTACAGCCCATAAGACCAATACATATCATACCGAAGAGTGATTTTTTTATAGCATTGAAATTTTAAGTTTCTATTTCGAGCGCAAAGTTGCCCGCCTCCAGATCTTCTGTTTTTAATTTGACTTTTGCACATCGCCTATAATAATCTTTTCACTGGCAAAATAAGGGTAAACACTCCATACGCCATTAAAGGCTGCGGTATCGTTTGAAGGAAAAGTATCGAAAAAACCTTCTTCTAAAATCGTTCCCCCATCAATATTGGAAATATCCAGCACCCGAATGCCCGCTGTATAATTTGCCAAGAAAAATTGGTTGCCCTTTACATAACCATTATGATCAATAGCTGAGGTAGGCCCCAAATAAGTTGTATGTAGTATAGGATTATCCAAATCAGAAAAATCGAATACCAAGGTTCGCGAATTAAAGCCAAAATCGGTCTCATCCAATTCATCACCCAGTATAAAATAACGTTGGTCATCAGTAAACCAACCTTGGTGGGTATAACCAATATTCGAGTATTGTATGGTAGCTATTTCAGTAGGGTTGTTTTTATCGCTGATATCTACCAAAACTACTTGGTCCTCATTGGCGCCAATATATATTTCATTGCCTTCATAATCTGCATCGGGGCCATTGTACATGACCACTTGGGCATCATGCGTATACCCGTTATCACCATGACCGCCAGCAGCTACAGGGTTCTTTGGGTCTTGTACATCAATGAAATGTACTCCCCCGTTAAAGGCATCATTATGGGCGGTACCTACCGCGTAAGCAAAACCTGTAGTTTCATTGATGACCACATTATGTGCATTTCCAAAGCCGGTATAGCGAGCATCGGCATCAAAAATTATTGGCGTATCGGTAAGGCCACGTAACCGTGTCAAATCAAAGACCTGCATACCATGACCTGCTGCTTCAGAAACAATAAAGGCGTGGTCTTGAAATACTTTTATATCGCGCCAAGAGCTTGAGACCGTAGCTGTGGGCAATTTGCC
>QILY01000154.1 GCA_003232155.1 Maribacter sp. | reverse complement strand
GATAATCTATCATTAAGGCGATGCCCTATATGAGCATTGGCATCAAAATAGCTATCTAAAGTAATAACCGTAGCCAGAAAATCAGAAGGCAATACATTTTGAACCGCTATCGTAGAAAAATCTTGTCGTTCACCCACATAGAATAAATTAGCACCAGCGTACCATTTCTCTCCTATTTGATAATCCATAAACAAAGAACCTTTTAATTCTGGTAAGTTCCACGCAGGGTTATCGGTTTCTGTATTATAACTATATACCTCAGCATTGATACCTAAGGTAAAATTTCTGTTTACATCTATATTCAATTCTCCAAACAGGCCCAAGGTCTTCACATCATCATAAAAGACTTCAAAAGAGTTTCCTAAATTGTATGCCTTTTCATCATTTCGAAAAGTGTTCAGTGGATTCAATTTGTATAATGGCAATCTGTTTTCAGCAGTATACGAACCTTTGATGTTATAGCTTAAATTGGGCAACAATTGTCCTTTTAGTCCTAAATAGGCGTCATACTGCCTGTCAGTAGGAACTATGGTCAGCGTGGGCGATACAAAAGGATTCCCTTCAACAAAACCTTGATATGAATTTTGTTTTAGTTCTCCTTCAATACCACCATATATTATAACAAATTCATCAAGTAATTGATATGAGGCCGTTACAGCTGGGTAGATAAAAAAGTTGCTGTCGCTTCGTTCAGCATCAAATCCGTAGACTAAATTCACTCCTAAATTCAACGATAGATCATCACGTAACAAAGTTAAACTAGGGTTGACACTTACTTGTAGGTTACTATAATCTATTCCCGTTAGGTTATCTGTATTATTGAGGCTTGCATTCTCAAAATTACCGTTTACATAATCTACTTTTAACTTTAGTACAAAAGTTTCATCACGTACCGGAAATTCAAAAGTAGGTTTAAAAACGAATCTGTTTTCTGCTGATTTCAAATTATCCCAAAAACGACGATATTTAAGTTCCACACCTTTCAAATATGAATCTTCAACATTCAAGTGGGCACCTATTTCACCTGTAAAATAGTTTTGCTCCACATCAAACGGCACAATTGTAAGTCCGACCGGTGGATCTGTAAAAAACCCTTCTGGAGTACCATACCAATTATACAATTGATGTTTTACGCCAATATCAAAACCCCAATCATAATCTCTGTCTCTTTTTGAATATGCTCCTTCAAGTTCACTATTGGAATAATTATTATCAAGAATCACCCCATCAATATCAGCTCTCGAAGAATTATGTTCAAGACCTACGGTATAACCAGACTCCCTATCAATAGTTCTACTTGTGTAAAATTTGGCTAAGATATTGGCCGGGTTTCCACCCCCGGCAGAAGCATATGAATTATGAAGTACAGGCGGCGGCACTCTTTTTACTCTAGATGCTTGCCCTTTTGCAGGGGTAAATGTAGATGCTACCGGAACTGAAAAAATGCTATATTCAATCTTCTTTTTTTGAAGTACGATCGAGTCATTGAGATTTGGCGTAGATTTTATTTTAAAAGCATCAGAAATAGTGGGCGTATATGCTTTGGTAACGGTAACGGTCTCTGTACCTATATCATCTTCGTCTTTATCTTGGGCCAGACCAAATTGGATCAAGCCAAAAACCAGAAGTAATGTTCCTATAATTTGTTTGCGCATACTGTGTTCTTAATTAGCTATGTCATTTCCGCGAATCTGCCTGTCGGCAGACAGGGGCGGGAATCTTTTTTGCTCTCTAATTATCGTTCGGATTTACCGATGAATTACTCTTTGCTTCTTTGGCTTTTATAATTGATAGTTCTCCCCTAGCCTCACCAACAACCTCTTGAAACTGACTAAAATTGGCAATAACGCTATCTAAAATATAGGTAGCCTGATAGGCATCTCCCAAAGCATAATAGTTTTTCGCCATGATTACGAGCCCTTTTCCTCCCCATTCTTTATAACTTGAGTAATCTTTCGCTAATTTCTGTACTGCAGTATTCGAAGTTTCATAATTACCATCTTTATTTTTAAAATAAGCATCATAATAAAGTGCTTCGGCAGCCAAAGATCCCGTAGCAATTTTCAATACTTCTGTATAAGCTGTTTGTGCTCGCGATTCATCACTTGTTTGAATTGCCGAACGGGCAATCATAATGTGGGCATCACTTTTAATACGGTTATCTATAACTGATGTCGCCAATACTTTTTCAGCATAAGAAATGGTTTTATCATAATTCTTTTGCTCATAATACCCTTTCATCAGGTTTGATTGGGCAAAAGTTCTGTTCTGTTGAATATCGGCTTGATTTTCTAAACGCTCTAAATACGGCAACGCCATTGTATAGTCTTTTGCGCCAATATATACCTCACAAACACGTGTCAATGCCTGTTCTGCATATTCACTGGCACCCCTATCGGCAACATATTTGTAGTAGGGCAATGCCTTATCTTTCTGGTCTTTGGCAAAATACAATTGAGCTAGATTAAAATTGGCCTTTACGGCATGTAAACCATTCGGAAATTCTTTTATGTAATTTGCGTACCCTCTAATAGCTGCACCTTTCTTACCCTCTAAATTCTGTTTATCGGCTGATTCAAAAGTTGCGTTGTCCAATTCAGTATCGGTCACTTCTACAAAATCCAAATCTTTGACCCACGCAGCATATTCATTTACACGGCCTAAATCTACATATACCAATTTGGCTGTTGCGACTGCCTGAATGGCTTCTTGTGTTTTTGGGTAATCGCGAACCACCTTTTTAAATTTATTCAGAGCCTGTTCGTTACGGTTCGCATTGTAATGTATCAAGCCTTGTCTCATAACCGCTTGGGGCACCAATGAGCTTCTCTTGTAGCCGTTAACCAAACGATCATAAATTTCTAGTCCCTTATTTTCTTGACCTTCAGAAATCAATGTATTTCCCAATTCAAAAAGGGCATCATCTTTTAAGCTAGACTTAGGGTATTTTGACACGAAGCTATCTAAATTTTCAATTTTGTTCTTATTACGCCCTACAAAACCATAGCTCAATGCTTTTTGAAAAGCAGCGTAGTCTTTTTCAGAACCTGCCATTGCCAAAGCTTTATTATAGGTTTCAATTGCCGGCCAATATTTACTGGTTACAAAATAGCTATCCCCTAATCGCAAATACCCATCATTCAACTTTTCAGTATTCGTAGTTCCTGAGTCTGCAAAGGCATTAAAAAATAAAATCGCAGCATTATAATCCCTCAATTTAAAATGGGTATAGGCCAAATTGTAATCGAGGTCTTTATATTCTTCAGTCGATGGTGCAAGTCGACTTTGCTTAAATGAAGTATAACCACCCACAAAACGGTTCAATAGATAATCAGATTCGGCTTTCCAAAAACTTGCTCGTGCTTTGAACATAGCATCTTCGGCATTATCCAACGATTTTTTAAAATTTTCAGAAGCTCTACCATAATCAGTATCTACAAATAATTCGACCCCACGGTAAAAAGCAACTTTTTGATACGTAGCCTTACTGGCAAAATTCCTGTTCTTTTCCAAAAGCTTCATAGCGCCCTCAAAGTTTTTAGAGGTGATGTATGAATCGACAAGCAATTCCTGCATCTCGTTAGTATGGGCGTCATTTGGGTGTTTTTTCAAATAATCTGAAATCACCTGCGGTACAGGTTCGTATGCATTTCCTATTTCATAGCTCAAACGGGCATAGTT
>QILY01000237.1 GCA_003232155.1 Maribacter sp. | reverse complement strand
GGATCTCCGTTTGAAGCAGGTCTTCGGTCTTCTAACCATCCTTTCCATCCTTTTTCAACGGTGATAATAGGAATGCGTATTGATGCCCCTCTATCAGAAACCCCATAGCTAAAGTCATGAATTGATGCAGTTTCGTGCAACCCGGTCAAACGTTGCTCGTTGAACTCTCCGTAAACGGCAATGTGTTCTTTTACTACTGGGCGGAATGCTTCACATATTTTTTCATAGGTTGCTTTATCTCCACAAGTTCTTAATGTAGTATTTGAGAAATTTGCGTGCATACCTGAACCGTTCCAATCTCCTTTCACCGGTTTTGGGTGGTATTCAATGTACCATCCGTAGCTCTCGGTCAAACGATCTAATAAATATCTAGCAATCCAAATTTCATCACCTGCTTTTTGAGCTCCTTTTGCGAACAATTGAAATTCCCATTGTCCACTTGCTACTTCTTGGTTGATACCTTCAAAATTTAATCCGGCAGCGATACATAAACCTGCATGTTCTTCAACAAACTTTCTTCCGTGTGTATTTTTTCCACCAACAGAACAGTAGTACATTCCTTGAGGGCCAGGGTAACCACCTACAGGGAAGCCTAAAGGCAGGGCAGTAGAAGTATCCATAATAAAATACTCTTGTTCAAAACCAAACCAAAAATCAGAATCGACATCATCAATAGTTGCTCTTGAATTTGATTCGTGGGGCGTTCCGTCGGCATTTAGAACTTCGGTCATTATCAAAAATCCGTTTACACGTGCAGGATCTGGGTAAATGGCAACAGGTTTTAATAAACAGTCAGAAGAACCACCTTCGGCTTGTTTTGTAGAACTTCCATCAAAAGACCACATTGGGCAATCTTCTAATTTACCACTAAAATCTTCTTCAACTTTAGTTTTGCTTCTTAGGTTAGCAGTTGGCTTGTAACCATCCAACCAAATGTACTCTAACTTTGATTTACTCATAATTTCTTGATTTCTTGGCAGTTATTTTTTCGAATTAAAAACAAGCAAAAATATGTTTTTTGATGAAAACACCTAAATTTGAGGGGGTAAAGTTGTTAAAAGTTGTTGTTTTTTCGTTCACCCCTGCTTTTTTAGGGTTAAATTGCAAAAATGTTTATTTATAGATGGTATTTTTGTTGAATTATCAATTTAAGTTATATAATTATGTCCAAACTTCGTTTTAGTGCTATTGCCAATAGTCAGCAGAGAAAACAAATTCACATACAAGAAGAGGGTAGACGTTCTGAATTGTTTGGTCAGAGTGTTTTTAATGAAGAAAAAATGCTACGGCATTTGACCAAAGATGCTTTGGAAAGTGTTCAAGGTGCTATTTTCTCTGGTTCAAAAATTGATCGTAAAATTGCTGACCAGGTAGCTGAAGCTATTAAAGGTTGGGCCATATCAATGGGGGCAACCCATTATACCCATTGGTTTCAACCTTTGACAGGGTCTACCGCAGAAAAGCATGACGCTTTTTTTGATCTGTTGCCCGATGGTCGAGCGCTTGAAAAATTTGGAGGGAGTCAATTGGTACAACAAGAGCCTGATGCTTCAAGCTTTCCAAGTGGGGGAATTCGTAATACCTTTGAAGCTAGGGGGTATACGGCATGGGACCCTACTTCACCTGCATTTATTTATGGCACAACCTTATGCATTCCTACAATTTTTGTTTCGTATACTGGCGAAGCATTAGATAACAAGGCGCCGCTTTTAAGAGCTTTGAGCGCTATTGATGATGCGGCTACAGCAGTGGCAAAGTATTTTGATAAAAATGTATCAAAAGTAAATGCAACTCTAGGGTGGGAACAAGAATATTTTTTGATTGATAAAGCATTGGCGCAATCACGCCCTGATATTAGTTTGACCGGGCGTACTTTGGTAGGGCACTCCGCGGCAAAAGGACAACAACTTGATGATCATTATTTCGGAGTGATTCCTAGTAGGGTCATAAGTTTTATGAGTGATTTGGAAAAGGAATGTACCAAATTGGGCATTCCTGTAAAAACAAGACATAATGAGGTAGCACCGAACCAATTTGAACTGGCATCTGTATTTGAAGAGGCTAATTTAGCAATAGATCACAATTTATTATTGATGGATGTCATGGATAAAATGGCGGACAAACATAATTTTAAAGTGCTTTTTCATGAAAAACCTTTTGCAGGTATTAATGGCTCAGGAAAACACAACAACTGGTCGCTAGCTACAAATACAGGGGTGAATTTATTGAGCCCTGGCTCAACACCTATGAAAAACCTTCAATTTTTGACCTTTTTTATAAATACTATAAAAGCGGTTGATACCTATGAAGAACTTTTGCGTTCCTCTATTGCTTCGGCAGGTAATGACCATAGATTAGGAGCTAGTGAAGCACCGCCAGCTATTTTATCCATTTTTATTGGTGTCCAGCTCAGTAATGTTTTAGATGAATTGGAAGGTGTATCTAAAGGAAAACTTTCTCCAGAAGAAAAAACAGAATTGAAACTGAACGTAGTTGGTAAGATTCCTGAAATTTTAATGGATAATACGGATAGAAACCGAACTTCACCCTTTGCCTTTACCGGAAATAAATTTGAAATGCGTGGCGTAGGCTCACAGACCAACTGTGCCAAACCAATGACCATTTTAAATACAATTGTTGCCAAACAGTTGCAGGCATTTAAAAAGGAAGTAGATACGCTCGTTGATAAAAAAAACCTAAAGAAAGACGAAGCTGTATTTAATGTGTTGAGAGAATATATAAAGTCCTCTAAAAGAATTCGTTTTGATGGCGATGGATATAGTGATGAATGGGAGAAAGAAGCCAAGCGAAGAAAGTTGAGCAATAATAAATCAACTCCTGAGGCATTACAAATATTGACTTCTGCCGATAGTTTGTTACTTTTCAAGAGCATGAATGTGATGAGTGAAATAGAGGTGAAAGCCCGCCAAGAAGTAGAATTGGAAAATTATATTATGTACCTTCAGATTGAAGGTAGGGTTTTTAATGAATTGGTATACAATCATATTATTCCGTCAGCTATTGAGTATCAAAATATTGTGATTAAAAATGTAATAGGTTTAAAGGAGATTTATGGAGTAGTCCATAAAGAACTTGCTGTAGGGCAATTAAATATCTTAGAACAAATTGCTGAACACATTCTAGCACTAAAGAAAAAGACCGATGCAATGACATCGACTAGAAAAAGTGCCAATAAGCTTTCTGATACTTATAAAAAAGCCACTGCGTATTGCGAAAATGTAAAACCATATTTTGATGAGATACGATATCATTCTGATAAATTAGAGCAGTTAGTGGGTGATCAAATATGGCCTTTGACGAAGTATAGGGAACTTTTGTTTATAAAGTAGTAGAGTAACCTCTGCTAATTTGTGTCAATTCTTCTATTTTTGCCAAAAATACAACTAAGATGAGCCCATACCATAGTGAAAGATATAGCCAAAGAGGTGTTTCTGCC
>QILY01000060.1 GCA_003232155.1 Maribacter sp. | reverse complement strand
CTGACCGATAAGAGTCCTATATCCATTTATAACTGGGTTGGTTTTCCATATTAATGCGTAATATCGGTCAAAAATTACAATACGGGCGGTCTCTTTAGAAAAATCATAGCAATTAGGGCATCCTTAGCCATTTATACAATAAACAGGTATACCTACACATTTTATGCTACAAATGATAAATTAAAGTATCTCGAACACAGTTTTAATTTTTAGTTTTAGGGCGAAAAGACATTGCATCTCTTGTATATTTCGTGAAATATGATGCATGGTTCCTACGGGTCGCACCTAATTTATATCTCGCAGGAATTTAGTTAAATACGCCCCTAATGAACTGGAATTTCTTTAACAGCACGATCCTAGCTGCCGCAATCCTCATCATAGTTGTTTCTGTCATTAAGCTTTTGTTCTATGAAAGAAACCAGATGACCAATTACTTACATTGGTTTACCATTTTGGCGAATATTGTCATTATTCAGATTATTCTAATTGATATTGGTCTTGCTAGCATGTATCCTGTATTGGTCTTGTTATATTTTCCCTTCCAATTTCTGTCTCCCGTATTGTTTACTGCATTTACGTTTTCTTATTTAAACCGAATGGATGTTTTTAAAAAGTGGCGGTTTGTATTATTGGTTCCTTTTACGGCCTTCTTTTTACTGTACACATTTTTTAAAATAAACATCTTGGCCGATTACCCTTTTTTATCCAAACAATCTATTGCCCAAATTGGCTATGAATGGGATGAGAATCTTTCTGTTGCATTCTCTTTGCTTTTGGGAATATGGAACTATAGGGTCATCAAGAACTATGAAAACAGTTTTAGCAACCTTCCTTATCACATTGTGACAAAAAAGACCAAGTGGCTTAAAAAAATCTATGCTGCATTGGTGATTTTATGCCTACTTTGGGTCTGTACCATTCTATATATTAAAATAGATGATGATGCTTATGGCAATGCCCCGTATTACCCATTATGGATTTTGTTTCTTCTTTTTTACTATTGCTATTGCCTTCTAGCCTCTAAACATCTTAAAGGGGAAGAAAGAAAGAAAGAAATGGAAAAGACCACTTTAAAAGAAGTGGCCCATAGTTTCCAAATATCAGGTTTGAACAAGGTCTTTACCTCTTCTGAACTGGAAGCTGTGCAAGGCAGTCAGTATGAAACCACGGACATTCTCAGTTATTTTGCCACTTCGTTGTTCGATAAGAATAAAGCTGAGGACGTATTGTGGAACATTGTCGAAAACTGCATTTCAAAATTAAATCTAGAAGATTGTGTCATATATTTAAAGAACGAAGAAAAGAACGCACTAGTTCAAAAAGCAGCCTATGGCAATAAGGAGAAGAGTAAAAGAAAGATTCTCAGCCCCATAGAAATACCTCTGGGCAAAGGTATCGTCGGTGCCGTTGCCAAGAACAAAAAATGGGAGCTCATCAAAGATATTGCAGAAGACCCGCGTTACATTGAAGATGACCAAAAAAGATTGTCTGAATTGGCTGTACCTATTCTGTTCGAGGGCCGGTTATTTGGAGTCTTGGACTCAGAGCATACTAAAAAAAACTTCTTTTGCGAACGCCATCTTTTTCTCTTTCAATTGATCGCCAAATTAACGGCGGCCAAACTTCAGCAGATATCTAAAAAAACCCAGACAGGCATAACCAATGATAATGCATATTACAAAGATTTCTGCCACTTGCTTGAAAAAGAAAAAATGTACAGAAACCCGGAGTTCAGCTTACCAATGATGGCCGACAAACTGAGTATTAGCAGCACCTATCTGTCCCAATTGGTAAATACCCTAAGTGACAACAATTTTTCCGATTTTATCAATCTATATCGGGTACGGGATGCAGAACACAAGTTGACCAACTCCGATTTTTCCAAGTATACCATTCTTGCCATTGGGCTGGAAGCAGGCTTCAATTCCAAATCGGCCTTCTACAATGCCTTTAAAAAGCATACAGGAATTACTCCCTCCGAATACAGAGAAAAACGCTTTGTTTTCTCTTGACGGATTTCGATTAACATTCGGTGACAAAGGGAGTGGGAAAAGGGAACTTACATTATCCGAAACGGGATAAAGATTTCAAGTACTGTCCGTTTTGTAACTGATTACCCCTATTACTCCTGCCAGATGGAAATCCGAAATTTCTACTTGGTCTTTTTCCCCATACCTTCGTTAAAATTTATCGCCGTAGCCTCAAGCTATGCCGAAAAATTTAGCCTTGGCATGAGAAAAAAACCCAGCCTTGATTCTCTCGAATTTCCATCTGGCAGGAGTATATATAACTTCCTATCAAAAAAACTATATCATTTCGTATCTAATACGTCGTTTTGAAGTGAAATTGGGATTACTTATCAAAAAAACAAAACTTTCCTAGAAGTACAATATTACCCTCTTCACCATAAAGCCGTTTGTATGAATGGCGGAAAATCAAAGGTAGTTTGCAAATAGTTAAGGATAGGCTGCATAATACCCCATAAAACCTTCATAAACCCATGATATATAAAGCTTTAAGAATGCGTCCTCATTCTTACAGTATGAATTATTCAGGACACTGAGCCTTCCCATCAACACTAAGTTTGTCCCACTAAATAATTTTAAAAAATTAATTAAAAGTGTATGAAAACTACAATGAAATTTACAAAACGTTTTTTTAGTATACTGTTTATAGCGAGCCTTATGATGGCTTGCTCAAAAGAAAGCGACAGTCTTGAAGAACCCCTTCAAAGTACATACTTAAAATTCGCAAAAGCTTCGAATAACAAAGACAAGGTACTGTATTCAGATTGGCTTAAAAGTCAGTTTCCAACCAGCAGCTCAAATAACACTGAATTTTTTAATCTACCCCTTATTCAAAATAAGTTTTTGGATTTGGACAAAGATTTGATGTTGGTATATGGCAAAAGAAACAGCATCTTCAATCTTCCAGTTACTATTCCAGCATCTTTAGAAAGTTATGCAGTCGAACTACTACCTGGCCCCATAGGGACAACAACACGTTTGAGGGTTTCGTCATTAGATCTTTCACAATTGCAAGATATTTTCTTTAGGTCAACAGCCGAAGCACAGTTCAGAGTGATTATTATACCCGGCGAAAAACTATTAAGTATTAAATCAAAGTCTCTGGTCAACTTTGAAAAAATGACCTACGAAGAAATTGCGACATACTTCAGAATATCTGAATAAGCCTCTACCAAGCTTGTCCATATTCTTTGACTTACAAATAAACAGGACATTAACAAAACCAACTAAAACTACTTTTGAAAAATAATTTATAAACAATGAAAACAATGAAAACAATGAAAACAATGAAAACAATGAAAACAATGAAAACAATGAAAACAATGAAAACAATGAAATTCACGAAACAAGTATTTAGCCTAATTTTTATATCAAGTCTTTTATTAGCTTGTTCTAAGGAAGATGGTCAAGATGGAGCGACCGGCCCTGCAGGA
>QILY01000007.1 GCA_003232155.1 Maribacter sp. | reverse complement strand
TTTTCCCTTAAAAAAATCAGGATGTGCATTTAACCATCCAATTGTAATGGAATTGCCCATAAAGACCACTCTATTTTCATTTTTTAATGGCACTCTTAATTTTTCGTTTTCTTTTTTAAACTGATTTAGATTTGCCCAATCTTGAGCTTGTATTGTTTCTGCCATTACTAATGCGATGAATATGGATAATAATCCATGTTGAATTTTTTTCATAAATAGTACTTTTATAACCTTGTAGTACTTTTATAACCTTGAAGTGTCAAATTCTTTTTTTTCTTCTGAATTCATAGGTATTTCTCGAAGTATTATATCAATTCTAGGACGTTGGGTATAGAGGTAGACCATTAAGGTAAGAGCAATAACCAAATGTAAAATAGTACCACTCAATAAATAGGCAGCAAGAGCAAAGATACTTGGGCCTTCAATACATGCATATTTTATGATAGAAGCTATGTAGTATTTTTTAAGTTTATCTTCTAATACATCCTCCATTTTAACGTTTGTCAATAGTTTTTGAAAGATATACTTACTAGTAAAATATCCTATGGCAGCTGCTATAGGAACTATATATATAAATACGTCTGAGGTATTCATATCAACTTTGAAGCTTTGGTTTTGGAAATATGCAAAAACCAAGAAAACACTTAAACCTGCCAATAAGAATAAGTGTAGTATTGACAAGGTTGTTTTAAATGATTTTGCTTGCATTGATTTTTGCGGTATTTCTTGAATTATTCTCTCTTAATTTCTGGCTGGTCTTTCACTGTTAATGAAAAAATATCATTTCTTGCATAGTGGCCAATAACATCAAAATCTAATTTACTGCCCTGTACCTCATCTAAATCTAATTCAGCGATTAGAATACCAGATTTATCAAATAAAGGGCCTGCGATTACTTTTCCTAATGGAGAAACAATAATACTACCTCCACGGCATAAGTTTTCAGGTTCATTTTCAACCAATGATTGATATTTTTCAGGATACATTGATTTTGTATAATACTGATTACACCCCAGAACAAAACATCGGCCTTCTAATGCAATATGTTTCATGGTTGCTGTCCATTCTTCACGTGAGTCCGCTGTTGGGGCAATATAGATTTCTACGCCTTTTTGATACATACTCATACGAGCCAGGGGCATGTAATTTTCCCAACAAATGAGTCCGCCTAATTTTCCGATTTTAGTTTTAAAAGTTGTCAATGATTCCCCTGCTGCTTCTGCCCAAACTAAGCGTTCGGTTCCTGTAGGTTTTATTTTTCGATGTACACCCAATAATCCTTTGGTGGGAGAGATATATAGCATAGAACAGTAAAGGCTACCATTCATATCTTGCTTTTCAGTCACTCCCAATACCAAGTATACGTTTTGTTCTTTTGCCAAACGTTCTAGACGTATACTATCATTACTTTGAAGATCTACACTATTTTTGGCAAAATCAGTGTAGAGCTGCCTGCCCTGGTCGGTTCTACTGCCAATTACAGCACCAAAATCAAATCCGCGCGGATAACCAGGTATGAATGATTCAGGAAAAACTAGTAGCCTACATCCTTGTTGCGCATATTTTTTAACAAGGGTTTCTAACTTGTCTAAAGTTTTGTCTTTGTCAAAGAATACAGGACTCTCTTGTACAACGCCTACTTTTACTTTCATATATGTTGAATAGAAATAGACTTCTAAGATACTTTATTTCATATACTTTTCAGGCTCTAAAGTTAACTCCTCCAAAAATTCAAAATAAAGTCTGGACTTGCTCACCATAACGAGTGATATGTCTGCGCTACGTCAACACTTGCGGATCTAAGGTTTAATACTTGGCACTTTTTCCAATCGCCATAGTTCTTTTGATAAACGTACGAATATCATCATTGGCATTTTTCAGGTCTTCACGGCGTAAATACATCATATGACCAGAGCGATAGCCTTTAAATTCAAAACGATCTTTCATCTTGCCGCTAGGGTCTACTTGCCACATGGTATACTTAGCATTAAAATAAGTGGTAGCTCCATCATAATAACCAGATTGTATCAGCACGTTCAGATAAGGGTTCTGCGCCATGGCTTGCCTTAAATCATCTCGGGTAGTATCGTTTTCATTGTTCCATGGGTGCACCGGACCGAACATATTGTATTTGATATCGGTCTTAAATTTTAATTCTTCTTGTAAATAATAATTGATAGCGGGTGTAAAGCTGTGTAACCAAGAGGTAAGTTCTGCACTATAGTCTGGTCTCATTCCTGCCAATTGCCTATCAATACCTATATATCTTGAATCTAACCTACCTATATTATAACCGCGGTCTTTTAGAAGGTGCTTCCAAAAATAGGAAGTAGGGACTACTAAATTTTGGTCTAGAATTTCTGCTTTAGAAAGTCCGGAGTAATAAGCCATTTTTTCAGCTACGTCATTCTTTTCGGTTTCACCAATAAAACCACCTTTCGCCAAAGCGGGAATCAAGGTGTTCACTGTATATTCTTCAGATTCAGGAAGGATTTCAGTCAAATCTTTGCTCTGTAATGCTGAAGGTAGGGCTTTGTGGTGCCAAGCTGCCGCAGTATAATACGGTAAGTTGATGGCATCAGAGACAGGCCCACCAGTGCGAATCACTTTATAATCGGCAGGAGAAACCATAATTACACCGTTCAAATACATCCACTGTTGGTTTTGAAGGGCTAATGAAAGTCCCATTACACGGGTTCCCCCATAAGATTCCCCAACAATATATTTTGGTGAACGCCAGCGATTGTTTCGTGTTACAAACGTATTTAACCATTCAGCCAAATATTTAATATCTGCATTAATACCAAAAAATTTCTCTCGGTCCACTTCTTTTCCTGATTCAGGTATAGTACGGCTATATCCTGTATTTACAGGGTTTACATAAACAATGTCGGTAACATCAAGTACGGAATAGGGGTTTGCTTTCACTCCATAGGGCTGTACTGGATAACCCTCATCATCTATTTTTAAAGTACGTGGTCCGGTATAAGCCAAATGCATCCATACGGATCCCGAGCCTGGCCCGCCATTAAATGAAATCAATAAAGGGCGGGAAGCTCGATCCTTGACATTATTTCTGGTATAATATGTATAATGGAGAGAAGCAATGGGTTTTCCCATTTCATCCCAAACAGGTTGTGTACCGGTTTTTACTGTATAGTTGATAGGCGCTCCATTAATGGTTACGCTATGTTGCGTAGTTATTACGGTGTCTATAGGGAGTTTACGCCCCTGGGAATATACCAATGAAAAATTGAAAAGTAAAAATGAAAAAATAAGTGTTGCTGGTTTCATGTTATGTTAGAATTAGTCAGTCTTTAAAAATAAGGAAAAAGTTGTGAATACTGTCCAATAAAAATATTTGTAGCTTTAAAAGACAAATCAGAACTTCTCAAAAACACCTAATCCAAATAGGGCAAAATCATATTTTACAGGATCTTTAGCATCTAATTTACGGAGATTCTTATCTAATTCAGCAAGTGCTTTGGCATCATTCTGTTTACGGGCCAGTAGTTTTAACTTTCTTGCTACATTACCTGAATGCACATCTAAAGGGCATGATAAAATAGAAGTAGGTATGGTATTCCATAACCCAAAATCTACCCCTGTAGAATCGTCACGCACCATCCATCGTAAAAACATATTAATACGTTTGGCTGCAGAACCTTTAAGAGGATCACTAACATGTTTTGTTGTTCTTTTAGG
>QILY01000279.1 GCA_003232155.1 Maribacter sp. | reverse complement strand
ACCTATTACTAGGTTCGTCGGGGTGGCAGGATTCGAACCTGCGACCTCCGCGTCCCAAACGCGGCGCGATAACCGGGCTACGCTACACCCCGAAAATGGTTATCAATACTATTTAGATTCTGCCTTCTCACGCATATTGTTCTCTAGCGGAGAGACAGGGATTCGAACCCTGGGTACACTTTTGGTGTACGACGATTTAGCAAACCGTTCCTTTCGGCCACTCAGGCACCTCTCCTAGCATCTTTAATGAACTTCGCTCTAAAGCGGTTGCAAATGTACTTTTTACTTTGATTTAACGCAACTATTTTTCTTGATTTTTTTTGATAATTATAGCTAAATATTCAGGCCACAGCTGGCTTACTACTAAAGTGGTAGATCATGACCTTTTTAGGAATGCCCTATTCAGGATATTCCACTCTCAAATGATAAATATTAGTCAATTTTTGCTTGAATATTTTCTTAATACTTTCAATTTCTTTAAAAGTAATATCAGCATTTATATACTGGTTAGCGCTCATTTGACCTGCTATAATTTTATCTACAAAAGCATCAATCATCATGAATGTAGGGTTTTTTAAACTTTTTGAAGCAGCTTCGACTGAATCTGCCATCATTAAAATTGCTGTTTCTTTCGAAAAAGGTACGGGACCTGGATATCTGAAATCCTTTTCATCAAACTCTTCTTCTATCTCTTGTTGCTTTTTTAGAAAATAATAAACAGATGTAGTACCGTGATGACATCTTATAAAATCAATAACCCGGTCTGGTAAATTATTTTTTCTTGCCAATTCAATTCCATCAATAATATGATCTACTATAATTTTAGCACTGTCTTTAGGAGGCAATTCATCATGAGGGTTTACATTAGTTATCTGATTTTCAGTAAAATATGTAGGATTACTCATTTTACCTATATCATGGTACAAGGCCCCTACCCTGACCAACATAGCATTAGCTCTTACCTCATTGGCCGCAGCTTCTGCCAAATTAGCAACTTGCAGTGAATGGTGAAATGTACCTGGCGCCTTATTTGAAAGTTCTTTTAACAGTTTAGAATTTGTATTTGACAACTCTAATAACGATACATCAGATACTAGCCCAAATATTTTTTCATTAATATAAATCAAGGGTTGTACAAATAGCGTTATCATTCCGTTCAATAAAAACAATCCTAGGGTAAACCATACAATATTTTCTAGGCTACCTTCATGAATAATATGAAAAGCGAGGTATCCTATACTATAAATCAAAGTAATTTGACTTACCGATATAAAAAGATTTGCTCTTTTATATAGTTCAGACACCGTGAGTATGGTTACAATACCTGCAATAATTTGCAAAAATATGTACTCAAAACTATTAGGTACTACAAAACCAAGAATCAATACGGTAAGTACATGAACAAGAAGGCCTAATCTAGCATCAAAAAAGGTTTTAAGTATCAACGGAAGAATACATAATGGAGCAACAAAAACATAGGCTTCATTATATTTAACCACCAAAGTAGTTACAAAGACAATCATTAAAATATTACAAAAGATAAAAGTCACTTTTGTATTATTATCAAATATTTCACGGCGATACTTTTTCAAGAAAAGAAATAGCATCATAAGAACCAATGCTACTAGTATGGTATACCCAAAAAGAATAAAATAGTGATTATTTTGTGTCCATAATTCAGATTTATATTCACTTTTAAGAGAATTCAATATTTTTAAGTTCTCAGCTTCAACAACTTCTCCTTTGGCAATAATTTTTTTACCCTCATCAACCATGCCTCTGGTAAATGATATTCTAGAAAGCTCATCATCCAATGTTTTATTGGTAAGCTCCTTATCATACGAGATATTAGACTTGACCAAATCAAAAAATAATTCTTGAAACAAAGAATTATAAAGGCTTAAACGTTTTTGGTCAAGGGTATTCTTAACTATGTATTTTACATCTTGAATCTTGTTCAGTTCATTTAAACGAATAGACTTAGCTTCATTATTACGAACCAAATAAATTTGGTCAGATGATTTTTTTATATCCGTTGTCTTTAAAACTCCTTTTTCATAAAATTGGGCAAGAATATCTTTTCCAACCTTTTTTAAAATTGGTAATTGATTATTACTAAAATTAGCAGATGGGAAAACAGTTGAAAACTCTTCCTCGTAGGTCAAATAAACGCCTTCAACAATACTTTCATCATATGTATAATAATCAATTTGATTATTCTTTATGAGTTGTTGTTCCTTCGTAATATCAGTACTGCCCTTATTGATCGAGAAATCAAATGGAGCATAAAGTGTTTCATATTGCCATGGTTTACCTTTTTGAAATTCATATTTGAATGTACCTCCTTTCGGAAAAAAGAAAACAATGGAGCAAATTGACACTATATATAAAAAATATTTATAAATGAGGGATTGATTTTTATACAATTTGTCTAGGAATTTTCGCATACGAAAAGGATCTATCTTCAAAAATAGAAAAATATAATTTTAAAACCTGAGTTCGATTAATATCAATCTCACAGTCTGCAAATTACAATTAATTCAAAACCTAATTCCCAGATAAGCCGTTTAAAAAATACCCTTTAGGCAGTATCCATTTTCTCAAACCTATTTAGGAAATAAAAAGGGATGTTATAATTACAAACAAGTAGATTTGATTGGTCTTATTTTATTAATTTCGTAGTCGTAGTAAATCAATAAAATTCTAGAATGAAAGATGTAGTAATAGTTTCTGCAGTACGTACCCCGATAGGAAGTTTTATGGGTGCATTATCAACCATACCTGCACCTAGATTAGGTGCCATAGCCATAAAAGGGGCTTTGGATAAAATAGGCTTAAAACCTGATATGGTTGAAGAAGTTCTTATGGGCAATGTTGTTCAAGCTGGAACAGGGCAAGCTCCTGCCCGCCAAGCTGCTATTTTTGCAGGTATTCCCGACAGCGTTCCTTGCACTACTATTAATAAAGTATGTGCATCTGGTATGAAAACAGTTATGCAAGCTGCTCAGGCAATTGCTTTGGGCGATATTTCAATAGCTATTGCTGGGGGAATGGAAAACATGAGTCTTATTCCACATTATATTCATATGAGAACGGGGCAAAAATTTGGCCCTGGCACTTTAATAGATGGAATGCAAAAAGATGGTCTTGTTGATGTGTACGATCAAAATGCTATGGGTGTATGTGCAGATGCTTGTGCAACAAAACATGGGTTCAGTAGAGAAGATCAAGATAATTTTGCAATACAATCATACAAAAGATCGGCAGCTGCCTGGGAAAATGGGAAATTCTCAACTGAAGTAGTTCCTGTAGAAGTTCCGCAAAGAAGGGGCGAACCTGTGCTAGTAAATGAAGATGAGGAATTTAAAAATGTGAAATTGGAAAAAATTCCAGCATTACGACCTGCTTTTTCTAAAGACGGTACCGTAACAGCAGCAAACGCATCTACCATTAATGATGGCGCAGCAGCATTGGTATTAATGAGTGCTGA
>QILY01000177.1 GCA_003232155.1 Maribacter sp. | reverse complement strand
AATAGAAAAGGGCCTACAGATAATAATTTTTATCAGTTCAGGTTCAACATTGAAAGCGCAGGCAATTTACTTTCTGTATTATCCAATATCATTCCGTTCAATGAGAATGGGAATGGGGATCTATTAATTTTTGATGTTCCCTATTCGCAATATATAAAGACTGAATTTGATTATGTGAAATATTGGCAATTGCCAAGATCCAATGTATTGGCGTTTAGAAGCTTCTTTGGTATTGCAATTCCTTATGGTAATTCTGACAACATACCTTTTGTACAAAGTTATTTTGCTGGAGGTTCAAATGACAATCGTGCATGGCGACCGTATTCACTAGGGCCTGGCAGAACAAATGCAGCCAATGACTTTAACGAGGCGAATTTAAAAATTGCACTGAATCTAGAATATCGTTTTCCCTTGGCGGGAAATTTTAAAGGTGCCCTTTTCGCCGATGCCGGAAACATATGGAATGTCTTTGATAATGTAGATGACCCAGAAGCTGTTTTTAACGGTATAAGGTCTTTAAAAGATATTGCTTTGGGTATGATTTCACATACTTTGTAGTACGGGCAGATTTAGGTTTCAAAACCTATAACCCAGCCGAAGAAACCTCTAAAAGATGGTTTAGAGATTATAATTTTGCAAATTCGGTGTTGCAAATTGGCATCAACTATCCCTTCTAATATTGTGTAGTTCTCCTTTTTTATCCATACAATATTAAATTCTTTACCTGTTATTATTCACTAAACCCGGATTATGCATTAGAACTTCGTTATGAGATTCTAAACAGCAATGAATCAGGGAGTTTTATTGATTTCAGCATAAGCACCGCTATGGTTAAATCAAAAAACTCAACGAAGTGACTGATTTGAAGCTGTTTAGAGCCGGAATAGATTTTCTAATGCATAATTCGGGCTAAAGGGCACCTCTAAAACATACAATTATCATATAAAATGTATAATTCTGTTCTAAAAGGAAAACAGCAAGATGAGTTCGCTAATTATTTTATTACTTTTGTGCATTGTTTTTTAAAAACTAACAGACTATGCATATTATGGCCCACAATATTAAACCTGGAGTTGCTACTGGCAATCAAGTTCAAGAAATTTTTCACTACGCAAAAGAAAAAGGATTTGCCCTTCCTGCGGTAAACGTTATTGGGTCAGATACTATAAACGGAGTTTTAGAAACAGCAGCAAGTTTAAATGCTCCTGTAATTATTCAATTTTCAAACGGAGGAGCTCAGTTCAATGCTGGTAAAGGCTTGTCCAATGAAGGGCAAAATGCAGCTATTCAAGGTGCTGTTGCAGGAGCAAAACACGTACACCAATTAGCTGAAGCTTACGGTGCGACCGTAATTTTGCATACCGATCACTGCGCAAAAAAATTATTGCCATGGATCGATGGCCTACTTGACGCCAGTGAAAAACATTTTGCTGAAACTGGCAAATCATTGTTCAGTTCGCATATGATCGATCTATCAGAAGAATCTATTGAAGAAAATATCGAAATCTGTAAAACATATTTGACCAGAATGGCAAAAATGGAAATGACCCTAGAAATAGAATTGGGTATTACAGGTGGTGAAGAAGACGGTGTTGACAATTCTGACGTAGACGATTCTAAATTATATACCCAACCTGAAGAGGTAGCCTATGCCTATGAAGAGCTTTCAAAAGTAAGCCCAAGATTTACCATTGCAGCGGCTTTTGGTAATGTACATGGTGTATATAAGCCAGGTAATGTAAAATTGACTCCTAAAATTCTTAAAAATTCCCAAGAATATATTTCTGAGAAATATGGCGTAGAGCATAACCATATTGATTTTGTTTTTCATGGTGGTTCAGGTTCTACTGTAGAAGAAATTCGTGAAGGTATCAGCTATGGTGTAATTAAAATGAATATCGATACCGATCTTCAGTACGCTTTTCTTGCGGGGGTAAGAGATTATATTCAGGATAAAAAAGACTATCTTCAAGCTCAAATTGGCAATCCAAATGGGGCAGATGAACCCAATAAAAAATTCTACGACCCAAGAGTTTGGTTGCGTGAAGGTGAAAAGACATTTGTAGAGCGATTGAAAAAAGCTTTTGAAGATTTGAACAACGTGAACACATTGTAAAAAAACCTGAATCTAATTTATAATTATGTCAGATATGACGGCTTGGTTTAAAAGAAAAGAAAAAGGAATACAAACAGCTACCGAAGAGAAAAAAGACACCCCAAAAGGCTTATGGTACAAATCTCCAACAGGCAAAATTGTAGAATCTGATGATCTAGCAAAAAACTTTTATGTTAGTCCTGAAGATGATTACCATGTCCGTATTGGCAGTAAAGAATATTTTGAAATTCTTTTTGATGACAACAAATTCAAAGAGTTGGATGCAAAACTAACGGCAAAAGACCCGCTAAAGTTTGAGGATACCAAGAAATATATTGACCGTTTAAAAGCGGCTCAAGCCAAAACAGGATTGAAAGATGCCGTTCGTACGGCTGTCGGAAAATCAATGAATAAAGAGTTGGTTATTGCCTGTATGGATTTCAATTTTATAGGTGGTTCAATGGGAAGTGTTGTAGGCGAAAAAATTGCACGTGCCATTGACCATGCCATTAAAAAGAAAGTGCCATTTTTAATGATATCCAAATCAGGTGGCGCTCGAATGATGGAAGCTGCACTATCATTGATGCAATTGGCAAAAACATCAGCAAAACTAGCACAATTGGCTGAAGCTGGCCTACCGTACATCTCATTGTGTACGGATCCAACTACAGGTGGTACAACGGCATCGTATGCTATGTTGGGCGATATCAATATCTCTGAGCCTGGGGCTTTAATAGGCTTTGCCGGACCAAGAATTGTAAAAGAAGCCACAGGTAAAGATTTGCCCGAAGGTTTTCAAACTGCAGAATTTTTAAAAGAACATGGTTTTTTAGATTTCATTACCCATAGAAGAGATTTAAAAAAGAACATCAATCTATATTTAGATTTGATTCAAAATAAGCCCATACGTTCTGTATAAAAGCAGGTTCAGGTGGTTTAACCCAGATTATGAAATTATCTATAACTTCATTTTTATTAGTTTTAATAATAGGTATGACTTGTTGTTCTTCAGATGCTACAAATAATACAGAAATAGAAGAAACCGAAAATACTGGAACTATCGAAACTACTGAAGATTTAGTGCAGGTAACTAATGTAACCGTTTCGGGAGCGGATAATCAATATACTTTTAGTGTAACAATAGCTAGTCCAGATTTAGGTTGTAATCAATATGCAGACTGGTGGGAAGTTATTGACCTTGACGGAAACCTTCTCTATCGTAGAATTCTCGCCCACAGCCATGTCAATGAACAACCTTTTACTCGCTCTGGCGGACCTGTTTCTATTTCAGAAACCGCAGAAGTATACATAAGAGCACATATGAACACTACTGGTTATGGAAATAAAGTTTTTAGAGGCTCTGTTGCCAATGGGTTTGCTTCTACAAATCTTGATACTGAATTTGCTAAAGAGTTAGAAGAAATTACTCCTTTACCTACAGGCTGTGCTTTTTAGGTTTCGAAAAACGAATTTAAAAATATTTTTTTAAGATATCCCAAATTCTAAAATAATAGTATATTTGCAGCCTGACTGAAAATCAGTCAGATACATAATAATCATTTACAATAATATTAGCATGTACTTAACAAAAGAAGTAAAAGCCGACATCTTTAAGAAACACGGCGGAAAAACAGAGAACACAGGTTCTACTGAAGGGCAAGTTGCTTTATTCACACACCGTATCAATCACTTGACCGGTCACCTTAAGAAAAACCATAAAGATTATAACACTGAGCGCTCACTGGTAAAACTGGTAGGTAAAAGAAAAAGTCTTTTAGATTATTTGAAAAAGAAAGATATTGTAAAATATCGTGAGCTTATCAAAGAATTAAATATTAGAAAGTAATATAAGTTAGGGGGCTGAAAATTTTCAACCCCTTATTTTTTATATAAAGCCCTTACTTAGGGATTGTTACGAAATAAGTTGACGGAATTGACGAATTTATTTTTTTCTTT
Source organism: Maribacter sp. (assembly GCA_003232155.1). Classification (GTDB taxonomy): domain Bacteria; phylum Bacteroidota; class Bacteroidia; order Flavobacteriales; family Flavobacteriaceae; genus Maribacter_C. The sequence continues at coordinate 263 of QILY01000177.1, read as the reverse complement.
ATCAAGGCAAAATTTTCAAGCATAGCCATAGCTACGGTTTAAAATTTTAACGATGGGAAAGGAAAAAAAGGAAGAACCAAAACGATAAGTTATTTCGTAATAGTCCCTTAGATTAGAGTAAGGCAAATTAAAAGCTGCACACAGTTTTTCATTGGTCAACACAACACAACAGCTCCGACCAGAGAAAAGTCGGTAAGACCATTGTTTAACAAAATCCCGTATACACGGGTATTAAATCAATTTTATGATTCCAAAAGTATTTA
>QILY01000290.1 GCA_003232155.1 Maribacter sp. | reverse complement strand
TCAAGTTAGTTTTTCTCAAGAAAATGCAAAAATTGTTAACGGCATAGTTACTGATGGTTTTACTCCTCTAAAAAATGTTAGTGTTCAAATTCTCGATACTTCAGGTGGAACAGCAACTGATGAAAATGGAGAGTATTCAATAAAGGCTAGCCCGACTGATATTATAGTTTTTAGTTATATCGGAATGTATAATGAAGAAATCGTAGTGGAAGATGTTACAACAAGAATAAATATTGAAATGAGAATGAAAGTTGAAGAGTTGGATGAGGTAGTTGTAACTAAAAAAAATCGACGGAATCAGGACTATTTAAGACTTCAGTATGGCATTAACAAGAATGTCGTTAGTACTTCTTTTGGTTTTCTAGACAAAGACCGATCAGGTTATTCTTTGAGGGTAGTCGATGGTAAAGATCTAAGCTCTGGAGCAATAGATATATTATCGGCCCTACAAGGAAGATTGGCTGGAGTAAGAGTAGTTACTGTAGGAAGATTTGGGGAAAAAATAATTTTTATGAGAGGTGGCGGTTCTATTTCTAACCCAAGACCTGCCATTTATGATGTTGATGGTATGGTTACGCCCCAAGCCCCATTATACTTAGCAGTAGGAAATATTGATCGCATCGCAGTTATACCGGGGCTGGCAGCTGTTGCCCGTTATGGTGGTGCAGCAGCGGGTGGAGTAGTAATAATTAATACAAAAGGCACTATTGTAGTTAAAGAACCTGGCACAAGTAAATTATACGATAGGGCAAAATTAAGGAACAATATATACGAAAATGATGCGATCGATCAGGAAGAAGTTATAGAAAATTCAACTAATTATATACAAGAAATATATGGAAGCAAGGATTTAGTAGAAGCTAAAGAAAAGTTTGAAAAGTATGAAGCCCTGTTTAAAAACAATCCTTACTTCTTTATTGATTCTTATTTATTCTTTGCTACCAAGGGTGATAAGACTTATGCTTTAAATATTATACAGAATAGTATAGCGTTTTATAATAATCCTCTGTATGCCAAATCTTTGGCATATGCATTTGATACTACAGATGAGGCTGACAGGGCAAATAACCTGTATAAGAAATTATTTTCTTTAAGGCCTAAATATGCACAATCTTATCGTGATCTTGCCAACAGTTATCGAAAAATAGCGAATTATAAAAAATCGGCTAATTTATATATTAGATATAAACATTTGATTAATGAAGGTTTTTTTATTAATGATAGTACTGGAATACAAACGATACATAAAAATGAATTAGAAAATCTGTTGTTTCTCCATGCGAATGATATTTCAGAAGCTTCTGAGATAGCTAAATTTGACTTGAAAAAATCAAAAATAGAGGGCACTAGGCTGTTTTTTGAATGGAATGATGGAGAGGCTGAATTTGATTTACAATTCGTTAATCCGGATAGACATTATTTTACATGGGAGCATTCCAGAGAAAGTAACCCAGATAGAATTAGAGATGAGAAAATTAGAGGTTATTCTTGTGAAGAATTTTTTATTGACGGGTCTCTCTTGGGTACTTGGCAGGTCAATATAAAATATAAAGGAAACAAAAAGCTAACTTCAACTTATTTAAAGTTGACTTTGTATACCAATTACAATAAACCTTCTCAGACATCGGTTTCCAAATTGTTTCGTTTACAATTAAAAGATGTAAATCAGAAATTAATCGAATTTGATAATTTCGCTAGTTATTAAGTCAAAATTATCAGTTGAACAATTTAAAAATCGACCTCTTTAGTTTTAATTCCACACATATAAAATTTAAAATTAATTTTCACTAAAATGAGTATCCGAACAAGTCTAGAAAACAAGCTTTATGAAATTAGTTTGGTTTTAGAAAAAAAGTATAAATTCAATAAAGACATAGGGGTTTTAGAAGGGCTAAGTGGTATTGCAATGTTTTTTTTCTATTATTCTAAACAAATCCAAGATGATAGATATTCCGAAGTAGGAAATAATATAATTTGGGAGATTATCGAAAAAATTGAAATTCAAAAAACAAAATCAATTTGACCTGACTTCTGCAACGGTCTCAATATTACTTTCTTAAATAGTCGTCGGTACCATCCAACCAATCTTTGCGAATGGGAGCCCAAGTATCAATTTCCTCTACATCACCTACCATTAAAGCTTCATGGGGAACGTTTGCCGGAATCACTACAATTTCACCTGCGTTCAAATCGAACATTTGCTCTTTGTTTTTTCCAAACCAAAAACGAATGGTTCCCGAAATTACTTGGGTTATCTGTTCGTTATCATGGCTGTGTTGTTGTACCAAAAAACCATCTTTAAATTTCATTTTAGCGATCATTACCTTTTCGCCATATACCAATTGTCGTTGCATTTTTGGAGTTACCTGTTCGACGGGAATAGCATTCCAATGTACTTTTTGTACCATAGTTATTCTTTTTAATAATCAATTCAAATATACCGATTTTGATATCGGTCAACTATTCTTAAACCGTTGGCCCGGATTATGCATTAGAACTTCGTTATGTGGTTCTAATACATAATTCGGGTTAAATTTGGTTTTAACAAGGATCTTCTTTAATTTAAAGAAAAATTTAAACAACTATGAATATTAACTTTGAATACCATAATGTTAAGGCCAGTGATCGCTTAGAAACTATAGTGACTAAAAAATTAGATAAACTATTTGACAAGTTTGATTTTTTAATACGTGCAGACGTTTTTTTTAAAAAAGAGAATACCAGCGAACCTGATACGGGAATGGTCTGTAATATTCGATTAAGTGTACCAGGACCACGTATGTATTCAGAAGCTAGCAATGCTTCTTTTGAAGCTTCTATTGCAGAATCTGTATCAGAATTGGAACGACAATTAGAAAAACGTAAGGCAAAAATGAAAACGTATTAATGAACTCATCTTGAGTTTTTGTTTGAAGCCTATTTATTTATCGTTTTTTGATTGTTGTTAATCAGTAAAATATATGATTAACTTTAAGCATGTATGTCCTTGGAAAAAATCACGACCAAGGGTGTAGTAAATCTGTGCAAAAAAATATAAAATGAAATATATACTTGTTTTTTTACTGCTGTTTTCACAGCAGTCTATATTCTCCCAAAAAAAAACTGCAATTCAATCAGCAGAAATTACTTTTACTTTTGTTTCTGAAGAAGTCAATGGTAGTATTTCAGGTTTTGAATCTACTTCTAATATTGATTTGAATGATATTGCTAATTCCAACTTTAAAGGTTCTGTTACTGTAACAACTATAGATACCGGTAACTCCTTCCGTAATTGGTCGTTAAAAAGAGGTAAGTATTTTGCTGCAAAAAAGCATCCTAAAATCAGCTTTGAAAGCACTTCAATTAGTCCTACAAAAAATGGATTTTTAGTAGAAGGGCAATTGACTATCAAAGCGACTACTAAGCCAATTACTATCAATTTTACACGAACCGATACCTCACTTACGGGCACTACTACCCTATTTTCATCCGATTATGGTATCAATGTCATTAAAAAAGGAAGAGAAAA
>QILY01000173.1 GCA_003232155.1 Maribacter sp. | reverse complement strand
TGTCATAATAGAACCCAGCTGCGGTCATTATCAGTGCAATACATACTTGGACTTTAATACTAGCTTCGGTACGGATCAAAAGTAGGGCTCCACGTAATGCGAAGCCTACACTTTTTAATCTATTTTTAAAAAAGGATTCTTTAGGCATTGTTTAAGGCTTGAAGTACTGCTGCATAATTAGGTTCGTCAACAATTTCTGAAACTTGTTCATTGTATATAACGTTTCCTTCTTCATTTATTACAACTACAGCTCTTGAATGTAAAGATGCTAGAGGGCCATTAGTAAATTCTACTTCATATGACCTGCCAAAATCACCATTTCTAAAATCAGAAAGCATTTCAACATTCTCAATACCTTCGGCACCACAAAAACGGGCCTGGGCAAAGGGTAGATCTTTAGAAATACATAATACAACAGTATTGTCTAAACTTGCTACATCTTTATTGAATTGACGAACAGATTGTGCACAAGTACCGGTATCAACACTGGGAAAAATATTTAAAACCACTTTCTTTCCTTTATAATCAGCAAGGGTAACAGCTGATAAATCTCCTTTGGTAAGTGTAAAATCTTTTGCAGCACTACCTACTGAGGGTAAACTGCCTAATGAGTTAATTGCATTTCCATGTAATGTTAATGAAGCCATTATTTTTTATTTTTTTAATGAAATGTGAAATTATAAAAATCTATGTAGAATGCATTTAAAAATATCTTTTTTATGTGTTTTTTCCCCATGCAGGGGAAGATTTTATGTTAAAGCGTGACGGAAAGAGCAGAGCGCAAACCTTAATCATACAGCTCTAGTGTAATGATTCATAAAAAAGGCAACTAATTTTTCGCCCTTCTTACTTTATGCTTCGTTAAAATTTTTAACCGTAGCTAACGGCTATGCTTATAAATTTTGCCTTGCCTAAAGAAAAAATCACATAAAAATTTTAGTCACCTTTCTTACAAATCATCACACTAGCCAATACTTATAGACATGGGTTCGATTAATAATGTTTGCTTTTCAGGTAACAAAAAAGATAGATTTTAAGTAAATTAAAGTGTTAAACCGGCATTCCAAAGCCAAACTACCTGCTATAATTGAAAGTGCCTGCCTGTGTCGGCAGACAGGCTCGAAATTTGTTCAGCTTCCCGACTAAAAATCTGGACAGGCTAAAATTGAGCTACAATTCCTTCGCTAAAAAACTTCTGTGCTTTCCAATTCTACCTGCCTTTGCAGGCGGCAGGCAGGTTGGTATTTTGACTTTTCATAACGAAAACCCGTGAATAATGCGGGTTAAAGTTAAATCCACTAATCTAAAAATACATCACCGTAAGTCAGGGAACGATACGGATACATTTATATTAGAGTAACCTTACGTATTGCTAACTTTAGTTAGATTTAAAAACCTATGGTACTTTAGACCATAGGAATGGTTTAGTTACTTAAATTTGCATAAATATACCATTCCCTAATTATTCAAAATGAAACACTTTTATCTAATATTGATTGTTGGTTGGCTTGCTTTTGGTTGTAAAGAGAATACTTCAAAAAACAAAGGGACACTACTTAAAACGGAAGCAATCGTAATTATCAAAGATTCTATTAACAAGCAGAAAGAAGATAAGCAAAAAAAAATGCGCACCTTTGAAGGCTTGGCCGATTCTACTTTTATTCGCTTGGCTGATTTTAGTAATGATTTCGCTTATGACATGCGTTATGCTACAGAGAATAATTTTTTAAAGGCTAAAGTATATGATTGTCCGGAATGTTATACAAGGGTCAAGACCGCAAAAGCGCTCATTGCTGCAAATATTGATTTTATAAAGAAAGGCGTTAAAATCAAATACTTTGATTGCTACCGACCAAATTCAGTGCAATATAAAATGTGGGCCATTGTGCCCAATCCTCAATATGTGGCGAATCCTGTAAAGGGCTCGATTCATAATAAAGGTGGGGCTGTAGATATTACTTTAGTAACCTTGGATGGGGAAGAATTGGATATGGGTACTGATTTCGATTTTTTTGGAAAAAGGGCCTATCATGATAACACAAATTTGCCTCAAAACATATTGGATAATCGAAAATTGCTCAAAGAAACTATGGAACATTATGGCTTTTGGTCTATCCGAACTGAATGGTGGCACTATAATTTATCTACGGCTTCTAACGATAAAGTAGCTAATTTTAAATGGAAATGTAATGAGTAAGATGAAGAAATACAAAACAATCTTAAAAGAAAAGGAAATCGCTGTTACAATGTATAATCGGGATTAAATTAATTAAACTATTTTTTTCGAAATATAGAAATAAATCTATCTTACTTTTATATTTTTGCAATCCAATTTCAGGATGTAGCCCTTTGTTTCTGCTCAGAACTGACTGCACATCAAATTATGTTATTCAAATTTGAATTCCTGAAATGTCATAAAATTTTTGAGCAATAGTAATCTCGGGATGTAGCGCAGTCCGGTAGCGCACTCGGCTGGGGGTCGAGTGGTCGCAGGTTCAAATCCTGTCATCCCGACTTAACTATTTTCATTTAGTGCCGTTAGTCAAGCAAGGCAGGAGGGTTTTGGCAGAGCAAGGGGCTATTTTGAAGATCACGAAGTTATCTACAAAGATTTTAAAAAGTGGGCTAAAAAGCAAGATAGTATTTCAAATCAAAAGTAGCGTTGCGCCCTATCCGGTTTTTGCTTAACGCTTATCTGCTGGAACGCTACAAAAACCGGACAGGATCCACGCGCAGGTAAGTTATGGTAAGATTTGGGGTAGGAAAGTCCAAATACTTTAGAACCCTTCCTTTGCAATTTATTTAAAATGATTGTTATTTCAATCAAAATTATTATATTTGTATGAAATAACAATCATTTTAGTTATGGCTAAAAGAAAACAAACGCTGTTTCCCAAACATATAAAAATTTTGGGGCGGATGGGCGAAAACATAAAATTAGCACGAAAAAGAAGAAAACTTACAACGATTCAAGTCGCTGAAAGGGCTGATATCGTTAGAAGTACGCTATATCTTATAGAAAAAGGCGATGCTAGCGTGGGTATTGGTTCATACTTTAATGTATTGCGGGTTTTAGGGCTACAAGATGATTTTCTAAAACTAGCTGCCGATGACGAATTTGGAAGAAAACTACAAGATTTAGAATTATTATAATATTAAAATGGCAACTGGAAAATTAGACATATACGTTTATGCGCATTGGCAAGGAATGCCAAAGGCTAAGATGATAGGCATTCTTGCGGCACACTATGCCAAAGGGAAAAAAGCCTTCAGTTTTGAATATGAAAAAGATTGGATAAAGTCCGAACAACAATTGTTGTTAGATCCCGATATTCAGTTTTATTCTGGTCCACAGTACCTGATTAATAAAGAAAACTTTGGAGTCTTCTTAGATAGTATGCCAGATACTTGGGGAAGAACGCTAATGAAAAGACGTGCCGCACAAGAAGCAAAGGAAAAGAATGAAAAAGCACCAACCTTATATGAAATTGACTTTTTACTAGGTGTGTATGATGAAAGTCGGATGGGGGCATTACGTTTTAAATTAGACCCGGACGGCGCATTTTTAGATGACAATGAATATTCACCAACACCACCATGGTCTTCGGTAGGAGAGTTACAGGAGGCAGCCAAAAATTTTGAAAATGATTCCGATAATGAAGAAGTAAAAAAATGGTTGGCTGTTCTTATGGCACCTGGATCTTCGTTAGGAGGTGCTAGACCCAAAGCGAATATTTTGGATGAACATGGGAATTTATGGATTGCGAAGTTTCCTTCCAAGAATGATACTATAGACAAAGGAGCATGGGAATTCTTGGTATACCAATTGGCAGTAAATTGTGGTATTGAAATGGCACTGTCCAGGATGGAAAAAATTACAGGAAACTACCATACATTCTTTACACAGCGTTTTGATAGACAAAAAGAAGAACGCATCCATTTCTCTTCCGCAATGACCATGACAGGCAACAATGAGGATACCATACGAGATAACCCCGCAAGCTATTTAGATTTGGCAGAGTTCATTCAAAGCTATGGTACTAACATCGATGAAAACTTGGAACAACTATGGCGAAGGATTGTGTTTCATATTGCCGTTTCCAATACCGATGATCACTTGCGCAATCATGGTTTTATTCTAACACCTAAAGGTTGGGTGCTTTCTCCCGCATATGATATTAACCCGTCCATAGATAAGGATGGTTTAGCCTTAAATATTGATATGGACAATAATGCTCAGGACTTAGATTTGGCAAAAAGTGTAGGTGAGTACTTTCGTTTGGACAATGAGCAGATGGATGCCATTATTAAAGAAGTACTGGACACCGTAAGCCAATGGAAAAAGATTGCTAATAAACTTGGGATTTCTAGAGCGGCGCAAGAGTTAATGGCAGCGGCTTTTATGGATGGCTAATTAGTGTCAAGTCAAGCTAAAACCTTCGGGTAATCCAATGCGTCTTTTGCGCCATGCCTTCGTTAAAAAATAATTCCGTAGCTACAGCTATGCTTCTGCCGCCGCTTCACCTCGCCCATAGCTCTCGCTATGTCGTGCCTTGACCTAGCACAAAATCCACGATTGCCTTACCCAACATTTCAGCTTTGACTTAACACTAGTGCATCTGTATATATGTCGATAAAAGTTAAAAATTTAGACATACTAAGAAAATATGTCGATGGTATCGACATTTTGCCATAATACATACGTAACAATAAGTGTCCCATAAAAGGTTGATTAACGAGAA
>QILY01000205.1 GCA_003232155.1 Maribacter sp. | reverse complement strand
GTATTGAAGACCAATGGCACAGTATAGAATTACCTGATGCTGTCTTTGGAAAAATTTCTCAAAATATGTCTGATTTGAGAATCTATGGGCTTACTGCAAATGATACTATTGAAGCCCCCTATATCTTAAAAGTTGCTACTGAAAAGAATGTTAGCAAAAAGGTAGGTTTTAAAGTATTGAACTCCGTTTCAAATGCAAAAGGATATTATTTTACTTATGAAATTCCAACTTCGGAAGCCATTAATGAAATACAACTCGATTTCAAAAACAAAAATTTCGATTGGAAAATACAATTAGAAGCAAGTCAAAATCAACAAGAATGGTTTACGCTTTTAAATGATTACCGCTTGCTCTCCATTAAAAACACACAAACGGACTATAGCTATACCAACCTGAATTTTAAGGATTCTAAATACCGCTATTACAGACTGCTAATACAATCAAAAGAAAAACCAGAGTTACTTCAGTCAACTATACGCATGAGTGCTAAAACTCCAGCAAATTATAAAGATTATACGGTTAGGTATATGGATATAAAAGAAGTAGATAAACAAACCATTATCAATATTGATTTAAAGCAACGCTTGCCTTTAAGCTATCTGAAAATTAATGTTTCTGACCAAGTAGATTACTATCGCCCTTTCACCTTGCAATATGTATCAGATAGTGTAAATACCGAAAAAGGTTGGCGCCATAATTATCGTAATTTAAGTTCGGGCACTTTGAATTCCATCGAAAAAAATGAGTTCAAATTTGCAAGTACGTTGGCTCAAAAAATCCGTATTACCATTAAAAACTATGATAATCAACCGCTAACCATTGAAAGTGCCCAAGCAAAAGGCTATATACATAAACTCATTGCCCGTTTTAACAAACCAGTAAACTATTACCTAGCATACGGAAAAGGCAATACCAGAAAACCACAGTATGATATTGCCCAGGCGGTTTCTAAAATTCCTACTAACCCAGCGAAATTAACTTTGGGGGAAGTTGAAAATATTCCAAAAAAGAAAAGCCCTACCGTATCCCCGCTTTTTAAAAACAAGATTTGGCTTTGGGTGGTTATGAGTATCGTTATTTTAGTACTGGGTGGTTTTACTTTAAAGATGATGCAGAAGAAATAAGAGTATTCAAATAGTTTAAAAAAGCCTCACTTAAAGACACCCTTAAATAAAACTACTTACGTATCGGAAAGAACTTCTTATAAACGGATTTGAAAAATGTACCTTGGTACAGAGTATTAAGTGCCGAGTCATAAGTATTAAGTACATTATAATTTACTTAGGCTGTAGTTTAATATTGTGTTGATATAATTGGTTTATGACTTAAAAAAACCTCTTTTTTGTGGTATTCTATGATGAAATAAAAACATGTATGGCAGTAAACCCTTGCTATATGGGATGCAGCTATCAACATTTTAAACTAGAGCCTATACTTAATACTCTGTACTTTGTACTTAATACCCTGTACTTATTACTTTGTACTTAATACCTTGTACTTATTACTTTGTACTTAATGAGCGAACTTAAACAAACCCGAATCAATAAATATCTCAGTGAAGTAGGATATTGCTCGCGAAGAGCTGCCGATAAACTTATTGAACAGGGTAGAGTTACCATTAACGGTAAAGTACCTGAAATGGGCACCAAAATCAGTGAAGGCGATATAGTTCAAGTTGATGGCAGATCAATTTCAGAATCTCAAGAGAAACCTGTATACCTTGCCTTCAACAAACCCATTGGCATTGTTTGTACTACTGACACTCACGTAGAAAAGGATAATATCATCGATTTTATAAAATATCCTAAACGTATTTTTCCTATTGGTAGGCTCGACAAACCTAGTGAAGGACTCATATTATTGACCAATGATGGTGATATTGTAAACAAGATTCTCCGTGCCAGAAATCATCATGAAAAAGAATATATAGTAAACGTAAATAAGCCCATTACTCAAGAATTTCTACGAAAAATGAGAAATGGTGTTCCTATATTAAATACCCTTACTCGTAAATGTATTGTTGAAGAAATCAGCAAATACCAATTCAAAATTGTATTGACTCAAGGTTTAAACCGACAAATACGCAGAATGTGCGAGTTTTTGGAATACAGAGTGACCAAATTAAGGCGCATTCGTATCATGAACATCAAGTTAGATGTTCCAGTAGGTAAATGGCGTGATATTACTGATGAAGAATTGAAAGAAATCAATCGGCTGGTTTCCGATTCTTCTAAGACATATGAGTAAGAGCCGAATTTTAAACTAGGGTTAAGTCAAGTTTGGGACTTTGTATAAGTCACAGTTGTTTTTTGAATTTTACGAAATGGGAAAAAGTAATAATAGCCGTAGCTATTTGCGTCTTTTTATCGTGAGTAAAAACAAAAAAGAACAAGACTTGGTGCGAAGTTCCAAACTTGGCTTAACACTAGTAGCGTTGGTTGTACAAACGGTTTACAATTTAACAGCACTGTGCCAATAAAATACGTAACTTAGTAGATATTAAGACATCTAATTATGGAATTCAAGAAAATTTTCAACTCAAAAAAATCCTTGGCCTTATTATTGTTCGCAATGGTATTTGTTGGGGCAATAGGTATTCAAACCATACACTCCCAAAATAATAACACACAACAAAAAGAGGTATCTTTTAATATATACAGAGGAGAAGTTTTGGATGTTAATAGCAAAAAACCTTTGGTTTTTGCAAACCTTTCCGTTGAAGGCTCCAATATTAGCACCATATCCAATACCGAAGGTGAATTCTCACTTAAAGTACCTAAAAATATGAATGGTACGAATATCGAAATTTCTTTTTTAGGATATAAAACAAAAAAAATATCAATAGCACAACTTTCAGCAAATAAAAATACTATATTAATGGATGCTGCTATTACCGAGCTTGCTGGTGTAAATATAAGTGTACCCAAAGATGCTTTAAAGCTTGTGCAGGAAACTCTAGCAAAAAAAGGAGAAAATTATTTTGCAGAACCCACCTTAATGACCGCTTTTTACAGGGAGACCATTAAGAAAAGAAGGCGAAATGTTTCTCTTTCTGAAGCGGTAGTAAATATTTATAAAACACCATACACCTCTGAAAGAAAAGATGCTGTTCAGCTTTATAAAGCAAGAAAGAGTACCGATTATTCTAGGTTGGATACTATAGCGTTTAAATTACAAGGCGGGCCTTTTAATGCGTTGTTTGTTGACATTATGAAATACCCCGGGCATATATTTACCGAAGAATCTATAAAAGCCTATACATATAGCTTTGATCGCTCTGTTAGAGTTGATGGGAAACTCATATATATTATTGATTTTAAACAACAAGAAAATATAATAGATCCTTTGTACAAAGGCAAATTATATATTGATGCAGAAAATAAAATTCTTACCAGTGCCGTATACTCCCTGAATATTACAGATAAAGAAAAGGCAGCAAAACTATTTGTACGTAAAAAGCCTAGAAATGCAAGTGTTTGGCCAACCGAAGTAGCATATCGTGTAGATTATAGAGAAAAGA
>QILY01000287.1 GCA_003232155.1 Maribacter sp. | reverse complement strand
AAATAGGTCAGGTGCAGCTGCTTGTTAGCATCCTGTTGATTTACTCCGTATTACTCGGCGTTACTACGGCTGTATATTCTTTGGGTTTTAAAATACGAATACAGCCATTATGTTTCCTCATTGCACAAATATTGACACGTCCATAATGAGAAGAGCAAATTGACTTAAATGCCCACTCGGACTGAACGCTATTCTCGAAACCGGTGCTCTACGATTCGACTCTTTTCTATTTTAGAATCCACCATTTTAGCACCCAGATTAATGGGCGAAACTCTATTCAATCTATCTTTAAATCCGTGATTATTATTGAGATTCACTTTCTACTATCATGCAATGCTAACGTCGTTGATAACCGGGAATTTACAGCTTTGTTTGGCTGTGCTAGGTTTTTTAGCACAGCCAAACAAAGCTGTAAATTATCCGCGTTGATCAACCTTGTTATGTGTTTCCTATGTTGATAATTCTTGATATTGAATTTTCAAAAATCTATTTTCTTTTGTAAATACAGCACGGGAATAGTCACTAAGGGTGATGTTAAGTGATTCTAAATCTGAATCGCTAAACTTATCGCTGTTAATACTAAGTATGTACTGCTTACCATTTAGCAAGCCGACATTTTCACCAATATAATTAATACTCTTAATTAAAGTGTCTTGGTCAACATCAAAAATATTGTCATGCACTAAAAATCCGGGGTGATGCTTCGAAGTTTCTGTATTTATCAGTAAGGCAAAGTCATAAAGAAATACTTTTTCTCTATTTATGCTATGGCTACCATCAGAATCAGTGCGAAATTCAAACTTTAACACTTCTTTTCGTTTAGATACTTTAATTTCAAAAGAACTTCTTCTATTTCCAAAAACATAATCGTGAATATTAAGAATTGTTTTTTCAAAGGAATCAATTACTTCTTGTGAGTTGTTTACATAGCTTTCTAGCAGGTATATTTCACTTTCTCTATCACGTTTTTTTGCTTTGTGTTCGTTGTCGTAATCAGCGTGTTTTTGTATAAATGATGATAAGGCGGAAAATTCTTCAATCTTTTTTTCATGTATGGCGATTGTTTGCTTTAAACTAACAAGAAGCCCTTCTTGGTCAAGCAATGAAATTTTTTCGCTGTACAGTTTATTGAGTGAAGAAATACTTCCTTCAAATACTTTTATCTCCTGTTCTATCGAAGTTTTTCTATCATCCATTATGTTTCGCTGAAAGTTGTCAATTTTTTGTTTGAAAGTTGTGACTTCATCCAGTTCACGCTTAATTAAGTCGCCCAAGCCTTCTTTGAACTGATTATAAAGATCAGCAACCTCTTGACCGTCAATATAGTTATCACCGCGAAATAGTTTTATCTTAGATAGTTCTGATTTTAAAACGCCTTGCTTTGAACGCTCTTGTTCCAGTTGATTTTCAATATCAATTATTTCATCTTTTACAATATCAAAACCCTCAATATTCTCGAGCCTGTCAATATCGCCCTGAATTCTATGAACTTGGTTTTCTAGTTCGTTTAAGTCAGCCTTAGATTCTGATACATTTTTACTTGTAAGGGTGGTTATGTTTTCTTCCATTTTTTTTCGGGATTTTGAAATGTTTTCCATTTCAGAATATAGCCGCCTGGCTTCGCTGTATGGGTTAGGGTCAACATGTAGTAAAAATAGATGTGGCGTGTAATTTGGCGGTATTCTTTTGTTTGTGTCGAAGCAGCTAATTATGGATTTAAATTCAGAACCTTCGTCACGCATTAAAGGCCCCATCATCATTCTAAATGATGGTGGATTTTCATAAACAACATCTGCGAAGAGAAAAGTACTTAGATGATCATTTGCATCAGAAAGCCTAGAGTAAGATCTACTTACCCCGTCTATAATTAATGTTGGACATTCTTGATTATTTATAACCCGTTTAGAAGTAATGGTGTGACTATTTAATTCAAAGTCTAAACATATGGTTGTATCACGTGACAAGTCTTCTTCAGGTATTAACGATACTCGGCTATCGTTGTGGCGTTTCAATAAAGCATAGTTGATGAACTCTACAGCCATAGATTTTCCCACGCCGTTAGTTTTGACGTTACCTTCGGTTGTTTCACCTAATATAAGGTTAAACCCATCTTCAAAGGTGATAGGGTCAAAAATTTCAGGCTCGCTATATAGTTTTTTAATCTGCAACATTTTTAATCAAATATGGTTCGTCGAACTCAACTATGTCCAAGGAATACAAAAAAAGCATTCCATAATAGATACTTCGTGCTGTTATGTTATTAGTCTTTCGTAAATTTTTTGCCAAATCAAAAATACTAATACGACCATCTTCACTACTTTGTAGCTGTTTTAATATTTCTGACCCGATAAAAGGGGCTGACTTCATTAAGTCTTCATCTTTTGTGAACAAGTTAGTCATTTTTTACTTCCTTGTTTGGGAATACGTTGCATTTGATTAGATGCTTAATAATATAAAACTGTGCGGCACCTGTATCAGCTTCAAAACCATTTGCATTTAATAATCCAATAAAGCTTTCAATCAATGCGGTAAGTGCCTTTTGTGGGTCACCGTTACATTCAGTTAATACCTTATCACTATGTACTCGTAAGTGCTGTGCAACTCGACGAATTTTAACTTGTCCTATGTCTGATTCTTTTTCTACTGAATCAAGTACGGCACCATAATCCTGATAAAGCGTTAGAAACTCTTGCTTTAAGAACTCTGAATGATCGGCAAACCGTTGGTTAATTTTTTCATTTGGAAATGGTTCATCAAGAAATCCTTCACCAGCGGCGGGGTGATCTTCATCACTGATTAACTCAATTAACCGCAAAATGGTTTCTACATTACGCGGTAGGTTTTCAGTGGGCTTCATGTATAGCTGCTGATTCAAAAAGTTGCAAATTTCCTGAATCTTGGACAGATCCAAGTCATTGATCATCACAGCTAAGTTACCAATGTCCCATATATCATCTTTGGTGTTCAGGCTATAGGTGCCGTTGCCTACAGTTGCTACAGTGTGTGCGGTTTTCGCCGTGATATTTAGAATCACTAGACGGTCGTACTTTTGGTGCAAACTTTTTTCAATAAACTTAGTAACCGTGTGTCTTGTTTTTGCGAGCGCAGAAGTAGACGTCACCTGAATAGCAAACTTATTGCCTTCATCTCCAAGGTCTATGGCGGCGGCGTTTGGGTCAACAATGTTTATATTGACTAAGTTGTAACCAAAAGCCAGATTCAATAGGTCGCGGTAGAAATTTTCTGAATGAACATTTATATCAGTAAGATTCAATCTATTGTTAACCGATACTTGAGTAGAAAGCCAAGTGAGTGAGTTAATAACTGATTTCTGATAATCCTGTCTATTCATTTTACTTTCTTATCGTTGAATATTTTTATCGTACTATGCATCGCAGCCTTATATGTTTCTTGGTTCGAGTTACCAACATACACATAACGTTTTGCTCACCTGCCTATTTTGTCGGCCTTTCATTTATGCTATTCAAGCATAAATGAAAGGCCGACAAAATAGGTCAGG
>QILY01000027.1 GCA_003232155.1 Maribacter sp. | reverse complement strand
ACTCCTGTAAGTTTTGTAATTCCAGGAACCACCGCAAAGACATAAAAAACAAAGAGTCCTAGTGCAACTAATGGAGCGAATACAAAAATGTTTTTGGTTGTAAATTTTTCGCGTTGAAACCCAAGTTCTGAAAATGCTTTTCCTTTGTATTCTATGTAATTTGCTATGATGATTACTATTGAAGCAATAATATTTGTAAAGAAACCTAAATAAATTGGTCCAAACCATAAAAAGCAGATAATTGCAATGGTAATTAATGGAATTAATGTTTGTCGTAAGGTAATTTTGTTCATTCTAAACGAAATAATGAACAAAACCTCTGAAAAACCCTTTAAATACTTGCTTTTTTACTGAATGGTCGTAAGTTATAACTGAATAGTCGGCAGTTTTTGATATTTTTTATTGAAACCAATTTATAAATGCTTTTCGCTTGTAACGACTGATATTGATTTGAGCAATCGCATCGTTTTCAATGGAAACTTTTAACCGAATGCGCAACTTGCCATTTTCAATCTTTTCAATTAGGTCTACAGCATCTTTGTGAATGATAATTTTCCGATTGGCTCTAAAAAACAATTGATCGTTTATTTTTTCTTCGAGATCATTCAATGTAAAATCGGTGTTAATTGTTGTGCTATCATTTTGAACAGTATACACAATTTTGTTTACGCTGTAAAAGCACGCAATATTTTCATAGGTAAGCTTTGTCATTTTCGTGCCGCTTTCAATAGTAATTTCAGCATCTTTTATAGATAACTTATATAAATTGTATATGTCTTGCGCATACCATAAACCTATGAGAATAAAACTCAATAATAAGGTAATTAGCAAACCAATTAATAAATAATAGAACTGTGTCTGTCCACCTGCAACTATACTTAAAATAATATTTACAGGAATATACATAATTGTAATATATCCTAGATTAGAAGCCATACAGTTTCTACTTTTTTAGAGAAATACTTTTTCTTGTAAAATTTAAAATTAAGATGCGCTATGATTCCAATGAGAATACATAAAACAATAGACGACAGAAAACCTTCTATAGGAAATCTATACGATTCACTATCTAGAAAATTATCGCGCGTTGCTAAATGATTTACCACTAAAGAGAAAATCGTCAATACAATTGCTTTCTGAAACCAACGCCATACAGAACTACTGATAAATGTATGCCATACTGTTTTTACTGTATTCTTGGTTGGTTGTGTAGTACTCATAAATTAGAAGTTCTGTTTTTCAATTAGTGTTAATTTCATTTAAATAATTGTTTTTTAGATTATCAATTATTGAAATCATTCCATTATTTGTTATTTTTTATAAATATTTAGGTTTTAATAGTTCAATTAAATCAGTTTTTATTTGTTTCGGTAAGTTCTTGAATTTAGGTCGTTTTGTCTTAATGGCATAGAACATGTGTATATGTACATGTTTTATCTTATGCTACTAAAATACTACTTTTTCCAAAATCCAACAGTAGCAAGGCTTAGAAAGTTGTTCTATATTGTTTGTTTTATATATCATTTTAGTATCTTCGCTAGAATTGATATATAAAATACCCAGGTGATATACGAAAAGTATAACTTTAGTTTTGACCAACATCGTGGCAAAGATGTAATCTTGCTGCGCTTTGAAAACAATCAAGGCCTTCGAAAAGCTTTGCGGCTTAGGTTTCCGTCCGCTAAATGGAGCAGCGCAAAAAAATCATGGTATTTGCCCGATTTACCCGTGCTGCGCAATAAACTGAACCTGCAAGAAAAAACTGCCGGTAAAAAAAAGATGCGCGGTATAGCGCTACAAAACCAGAAAGCGTATTCGCTAATGGACCAACAGCTTTCTTTAAAGGCATATAGTGCTAATACGAAACGTATGTATTTGGCAGAATTTGCCCATTTATTAAGATTGATAAAAAACTATCATGTTGAACAATTGACGGCTAAAAAGCTCAAAGATTATTTTCTGTACTGTCTGCATCAAGAAAGAATGCGCGAACGCAAACTCAATGGAAAAATAAATGCCATAAAGTTCTATTTTGAGCAAGTGCTGCACCGTGAGCGTATGTTTTTTGATATTCCAAGGCCTAAAAAACCGCTTAGGTTGCCAAAAAAGCTCAGTAAGGCAGAAGTCAAAAAATTATTTGTGGAAACTAAGAACTTTAAGCATATTATTGCGATCAAGCTTTGCTATGGTATGGGACTTCGGGTTTCTGAAGTGGTCAGAATAAAATTAGAACATATCGACAGTAGTAGAATGCTGCTGCTGATTGTTGGTGCAAAGGGAAAAAGGGACAGGTACGTACCCTTGCCCGAAAGCTTGTTGCCCCTACTTCGGAGGTATTACCAACTATATAGGCCTAAAGAATTTTTATTAGAAGGGCAGTACGGAGGGGCGTATTCAAAGGGTTCGGTGCAACAGGTATTTAAAAAGGCCATGCGAAAAGCGGGCATCAAAAAAAATATCGGTGTTCACGGCCTGCGCCATAGCTATGCCACACATTTGTTGGAAGCGGGCGCGGATATGCGATTTATACAAGAACTATAGGTACGTAACTCTATTAAGACTACTCAAATATACACACAGGTCACCCCGCAAAGTTTGGCAAAAGTGACCGGTCCGTTAGCCCGCATTATGCATGGATTTTCGTTATGAAAAGTCAAAACACCAACCTGCCTGCCGGCAAAGGCAGGTAGAATAGCAAGCCGAAATGTATCAGTTATTTCTTAAAGATACTTAGCGAAGAAACTGTAGCCCAATTTTAGCCTGTCCCGATTTTTAGTCGGGAAGCTGAACAAATTTCGAGCCTGTCTGCCGACCTTTAGGCAGACATTTTCAATTATAACGGGTAGTTTGGCTTTGGAATAGCATCTTCGTAAATAATGCGGGTCAATTAGCCTTTTCTCTTTAGGGAATTTATAACAAAAAGCCCCGCAGCAAATTTATTTGCTGCGGGGCCAAACAACTAACCAACCTAAAAACTATCTTATTGTCTTCCTCTACTTCTTGAAGATGTAGAGCGACTATTGTTGCTTCTTGCAGGAGCTTTTTTTACTGATCTAGAAGATGAACTTCTAGTGGCAACACTTCTGCTTTTTGACGGTGACTTACTAACTGACCTTTTTGAACTTCTTCCGGTAACTTCAGAAGATCTTGATGTTCTTTGCGTAGATCTTACCGTTCTTGTATTACTTCTGCTCTGAGGCTTTTTGTACGTGGTAGTACTTCGTTTTATCGTTTTGCGCGATGGCGTTCGGGTCACTTCTCTTTTGGTAACCGTTCTACCCGTATTCGCATTCCCTTTACGAGAGTCGCTCTTACGTACTGTTCTTTGCCCTTGGCTTACACTTTTATCTGTACGAGTTCTGCTGTTACTAGCTATAGCTCTATTTGATCTAGTGCCATTGTTTCTAGCAACTGTTCTGTTTGTACGCGTTCCATTATCTCTAGTGACTGTTGTTCGGTTACTTCGAACTCTGTTATCACGTACGGCCACTCTTTTATCATTTCTATATATAGTAGACCTTTCTCTTCGAACTTTGTTGTATCTGTGTTCACGACCTATTTTAGCATAAGCTCTTCTTTTGTTATAACTATACGGATTGTAATATGTATATCGTGTAGCATTATAATACCTTCTGTATGGTCTGTTATATACTAAACATAATGCTAAAGATGGTCTTGCAAAGAAGCTATGAAATGGTCTGTATACATAGTTTCTGTTATATATATTGATATACCCGGTATGGTAATCAAAATAACCTCTATTATTATAATATACATACATGCCACCTAATCGTCTTACGCGACCGTTTCTATAGTTAATATCTACATTACCTATTTGTGAAACACGTCCGTGATAGTCATAATAAACAGGTACATTCTCTACTTGTATAACTGCACCGTAATCATCATACTGTGCGTAAGGACTATAATCAAAACCTGAATTAAAGGTTACATTTCTGTTTCGTCTCCCGATACGGTTATTGATATAAAAATCAAACTCACCATCTGGGTATACTGAAAACGTAATGCCATTTTCAACAAAAATAAATGAGTTGTTGTAAGTATAAGCATTGCGTATTGCAACCTTATCTTCTGTTGTACTAGCCATGATACCTGTGGTACCTATAATGAGGGCTGTAAAAAGGAGTACTAATTTTCTCATGATATAAGGTTTTAAATTTCGAATGCAACTATTCACATTCGATTAGTATATCTCAAACAGCGTGCCAGAAATTTTAATCTTAGTTTAACTAATTGATTTTAAGTAGTTTAACTTGTTTTAAAATATGCTGAAATACAAAAGATAGAAGAAGAGGTTGAGGGAAAATTTATGGGTTTATTTGTTTATGAGTGTATAAAAAAATATTTTCCATCAACCATCAACCATCAACCATCAACCATCAACCATCAACCATCAACCATCAACCATCAACCATCAACCATCAACCATCAACCATCAA
>QILY01000269.1 GCA_003232155.1 Maribacter sp. | reverse complement strand
TCTTTTTGGGGTTAAAAACAGCCTTGTAAGGATTTTGAGGTTCTCTAAGCATGAAATTATCTTCATTCTCAACAATCGTGCGCCCTCGGGCTTTATATCCTAATCTCTCCTTAATTTCCTTCACAAAGGTCTCATTTCCTATAGCAATAGATTCAGACCAAACAGGATTTCTTATAGCATTAGTGCGGTTACCAACCTCTTCTACCCAGATTTTGTGATCATCCCGTAATTGTTCGATATCACTTGCGCCACACATCTTTATTAAAGCTTTTTGATCAATTAATGCATATCTTTGGGGAGAGTTCTGTATTTCGTTATATCCACTAAAGGGCCATTGGGAAGGATGTCTTACAACATTAGCCCGTACCATATTTAAATCGATATAGACCAGACACCTCATAAGATGTTTATCTGTTTGGACGGCTGTAGCATGATAACGATCTTCCCAGAAGGCACCTTTGCGTTTTTTCCTCTGATTGAACTCTTGTGCTGTCCTGCCAGCGATCAATTGAATGCTCTTAGGGATTACATCTTTATCGCTGTCAATGACTAGAAGATGAATGTGGTTTGAGGTAACGATGTAATTCAATATACAAAGGCCGAAACGTTTTTTAGCTTCAAATAGCCAGTGAAGCCAACGCTGCCGATCCTTGGCAAATTATGACATCTGTGAGTAATATGCCAGATACAGTTTGGGATATAATGTCTATTAGCGCGTGCCATAATTCTAAAATAATATCTTTCTCTTATAATGCCCTTTTTACCACCAAAAAGGGCCGTCTAAGGTCAAAATCAACCCGCTTTTTAAAGCTTTCTTATTGAATACCCAACACTTAGCTTGGTCCGACCCCCATCTGACCATCTGACATCTGCATCTGGCATCTACTGGCATCTGGGGGCTATATCATTATTAGGTCTTTATCTGTAAATTCTGTCTCTAGTGTACTGTTACCAACAGATCTTTACATTTGGCCATCTTGGTTGAAGATCGCCTGTGCCAAATTGCCGACGGAAAAACCAAAAGTAAAGGGATTTCTGAAACACTACACTAGGTATTAATGTTAATTCCCAAGGTTTACAGTGAGATCATAACCAAAACGTAAGTCAGCAACCTCACAGGCAAGTTGAATAATTTGTCTGATACTTGACTTGCTATAGTTTGTACCGACCCACCAACCATTTGACAGCTGTTTGGAATATTCTGCAAGGTCAGGTCGCCCAGGATAAAGTTCTTCTCGAGTGCGTGCTATATATCGTCTCTTTCTCCCATGCTTGCGAGAGGCAAGACGTGTAATAAAGTTCGAGTCTCTCTTTGAAAGCTTATCAAGAACATTTACCAAAACATCAGCTGCGTTTCTACAGTAAATAGTCTTACCATGCAATGTGTAACCCATACGACCAGTCTTTACCGGTGGCCTTACTGCCCCTGAGTGCACGGGGAGAATCTCTGAGGATGGGGGAGTAGATGTTTTTAATTGTTCAAATAAGAATGATGATACCAAGTCAGGTTCTGGTTTGTATCCACATAGGTCAGCGACTTTCTCGGAAATCAAATCGATAAGAATACTATCTTGTTCCTCAATGAGTTTTCTCCATGCAATTGGCATGTTTGTTCTTACCTCCCTTAGGATGGAAGCACTATCGTGTTCAGTACGAGCAGATTTTAGGGCTTCTCCCTTGCATATTTTTTCATAAGCCAAATAACGAACAAATCGATTGACTATCTCGTCTAAATCACGCTCCAGAATATCTAATTTATAAAATCGCCGTTCTAAAATGCTCCCTTTCCCTGCTGGTAAATAAAAATGCCATTCTTGTCCATCAGTAAGGATAGCCATCGGCACACCAGCACGAAAAGCATACTCAAACAACTTAGAATCTCCACCCTCTAAATTGCCGATATTTTTTACTTCAATGATAACTGTTGGTTTGGAAGGTGGATGGCATAACGCATAGTCAACTTTGAGCGTTTCTAAAGGATATTCTGGGCAGACAATATTAGTGTCAAATATCGGCCAATTTAGAGCCTGTAATATTCGCATGACGATACCTCGTGAAACGGCAGCTTCATTTGCAAATTGTCCAGCACGTATAGCTTTTTGAATTTCTGTTATATCTTCACGAATATCCATGCACGCCCCCTTCCTTTACTACTTTCGTTGCCCAACGCCTGGTTAGGATTATTGTTTATATCAAAAAATAGAACCGTCCCCTTTTACGTAGCTTCACTGATCTGCCATCTGCATCTGGACACAACTTAATGGATGATTCAACTTAATGGATGATTGCCCTGCTTCTGTAAAGTTTGCATAAACCAAAAAACTATTTTGGTTCAGGGGGCCTTTTTGCACTTGACATCGGGGGCCTTATAGGTGTTATGTTTTTTCTTGTATTGGTTTTTTGCTTTTTTCTAATTCAAAGTTTTCAAAGTCTTTTTTATAAATTTCTTTAAAGGTTTTTCTAAAATCATCTCTTTTTCTAAATTCTCTAAATAAAGGCCATTCAATATAAGCATTCTTATCTATTAGTTCGGATTTTTTTCCTATTTTAAGCATATATCTAATAGCATTATCCCATTCAGAAAGAAGAACAGCTACTGCTAATTTAAAATCTTCCTGACAAGATGACCAATCAACACACTTTAGAATTTTTTCACATTCCTTTTCTTTTTTATTCCACTTCAAAGATTGAGCATAATTTATCAAGTAGATTTTCTTATGCATATCGTTAGAAACTTTATGTTGATGATAAGCAAATTTAGCAATTTCTTCAGCAAGAAAATATCTCCTATTAGATATCATTTCAACGACAACATTTTCTAAATAACTGTCGCACATTTCCAATTCTTCAACCCAAAGTTTTTTCCAAAGAGTTGTCCCAAGCTTTATCCCAACTTCTGTCACTACATCAATCGTTTTATTGTGATAATCTTGTAATAATAGTAGTTTGTCACCAATTTTTGGTTTTTTATCGAATAAATAGCCTTCTTCTTCACAGTTCTTAATGTATTGGCTAGAAACAAGACCGTCGCAATGAGTAAACAGATGTCTTCTTTGAGATGCTTCAATAAACAATGGCCAATTCTCAAACCTTCTCAAAGTTTTAAACCTGAATCTTTTTTCTAAAATTTTGAATTGATCAGAATAAGATTCTCTACGAAAAGTATCAATATGCTTATCTATGAGTAAATTTTTAACTTCTTTGATTGTTGAAAAACCAATAATATCTTCATATGTAAAAGTTTTTTCAATAGTTTTTTGCTGTTCTTTTTTGTTTTCATAAATATAGTTTAACAAATTGCCAACTAAAGCATCATATTCAGAAAAAATATACAAAAAAGTACTTCTTGTTAAAATTGAGGTATGATTGCCAGTAAGCCACCATTGATATTTTCTGTTCACCTTTCGAAGCTTAATCTCAGCTTCTTCTCTAGTTTTTTTCGATTTTGATTTTAGTTTTTTAGCCAGGGCATCTATTTGTTTGGTATATTCTTCACCATTACTTTTTTGGAATTCTCCAGCTAGTGGAATATATAAATTTACACATGCGTTTAAAGCTAACATCCTCTTCCAAAAATCATCCAGAATTTTTTTAATAGTAGCTTCTCTTTTTTTTTGTTTTTTCATTTATTTTTCCTTATTTTTCGTACATAACGTCAGAAATCAGCGACTGGAGCCGACGCCGCAGGCGGCGGATCCGGTTCGCTGTATTGAGTTGTTACATGGTATTTTTTAATTTTTGGTAATAGATACTTAACTATTTCATCTGCAAAATTGAAAACAGGCAAAACATTATTTCCGTCCATTATTGGTTTAACTTGTGTTTGAATCATTGGGCTATCTTTTGCAGCAATATCCATTTCTTTTACTTCACCTGTATTGATATCGAGTTGTTTTACTTTCTTAGCAATAACATTTTTTGTAATTTTTTTAATATTATAATGGCTATATGGGTTTCTAATTGTGTTTCTAAAGGAATGTAGTCTTTTCTTCATTTTTGAATCTAACAATCCTGCTTTTCCTGCACGGTTTATTGCTTTTGAAAGCTACATGTCTTCAAAGTCATCCCATTTCTGCGGATCAGCATTTTGATAGCCATTAGATTCAGTAATATATGTAACATGTTTTATGATGTACTCAATTAAAATAGAGGACATTGTGATTGCTGCTCCGTTCAATCCGAAAAATATGCACTCTCTGATTTCTTGGTATAGTGCTTGAATAGCTGGGGGTAATCCTTTGGGTAAGATTGGCAAAAGCGGTGCTATAATATGTGCTTTTTCTTTTCTTTGCTCGAAAAGATCACTTATTGTTTGAGATGGAATAATATCAAAGTTTATACCTTGACTTTGCAACTTTTGAATATCGTTGGGGTTGGCAATTATCCGATCGCAATTCTCAGATAGTTCTTTCATGATTTTTTTATATCTTTATTCATATTTTTATTCATGTAACAATTAATATACGAACTTCGTTATTGGTTGCCGGTCAACCATTTTTGTATAACTTTGGAGTGAACCCTTAGGACTGGACACTTAGGCAGTTACAAGCTGAAAAGATTGTAGGTGTTGTTCTTTGTTAATAAAACCATCCTCAAATTCATTTGGAGGGAGGTAACCCAAAGAAGAATGTAAGCGCTTCTTATTATAAACCTCCTGGATGAAAAAGGGAATTCTTTTCTGAACATCAGCCAGTGTCTTATAGTCCCATAGATTTACCTCCTCGTACTTGAGAGTTTTGATAAAGCTTTCGGCCATGGCATTATCGTAAGGATTACCCTTACGAGCCATGCTGATTTGAAACTTATGCTCTTTGAGTTCATTAATATAGTCAATGGCTGCGTATTGAACTCCCTGATCCGAGTGATGAATACATCCCGGTTGAGGTTTCCTTGTGGCAACAGCCATCTTTAAAGCTCGGAGTGTCAATGAGGTATCTAAGCCTTTGGAAATAGAATACCCTATGGCTTTACGGGAAAAACCATCAAGAATGACCGCCAGATAAACAAAAGTTGTTAGGATTCTAATATAAGTTATATCCGCCACCCATACTTGGTTAAGTGAACTGATATCCAACTCCTTAACCAGATTAGGGTATCGCGGATAAGGATGGTTGGAATCAGTAGTATTTATCCATTTACGTTTTTTGACAGCACAAAGAAGGGAGCTTTCTCGCATAATTCTCAAAACTTTCTTGTGGTTAATAAGATACCCTTCTCGTCTGAGTTGGGCAGTAATTCTACGATAGCCATAATGGATAAATTCACAGGCTATTTGTTCTATGCGGTCTCTTATATCTGCATCTGTTTTTTGCTTGGGAACAGACGGCTCTTTGACTTTATAGTAATAGCTGGAAGGGGTTAAGTTTAACATTCTACACCCCCTTCTGATATTTCCGAAACAGGATATGTTGTCTCTAATAAGTCTTCGCTTTGCTCCTGTTGTGAGAGAGCATGCTTTAAGGCTTTTTTTAAAAAGGCATTGTCCATGGTAAGTTGGCCAATCATGCGTTCCAACTCTTTGATTCGTTCTTGTGAACCAATTTCGGCCAAAGCTTTATTATTTAACTTACCTTTGGCATATTGCTTTTTCCAACGGCCTAATAGGTTATAAGCTATGTTATATTTGCGGCAGATGGCTGCATTAGTAGATAAACCGGTTAGAGCTTCTTCAACAACTTGTCTTTTGAACTGTTTGCTGCGTATTTTATATTTCTTCATGGTAACAAGATATCCTTTCAAGTTATCTTGTCAGCTATTATAACTAATTTCGGTGTCCAGTGGAAGGGGTTCAGTCCA
>QILY01000012.1 GCA_003232155.1 Maribacter sp. | reverse complement strand
GTTCAAAGCAGTGAAATTATGCCAATCATCTTCAATTTCAGGCCCCTCGGAAACATTGAAACCTATACGTGAAAAGATTTCAATAATCTGGTTTTTTACAATTGAAATAGGATGTCGCGCTCCTAATCCAATAGGTTCGCCAGGTCTGGTCAAATCTCCATATATACTTTTTTCTTCTGATGTATTTTCTAAAGCTTCTTTTAGCGAATTCACTTTTTCAGTAGCTGTTCTCTGAAGGGTATTTATGGTTTGGCCAAACTCTTTCTTTTGGTCATTGGCCACATTTTTGAACTCAGCAAAGAAATCTTTCAGTATTCCTTTCTTTCCTAAATATTTTATACGAAAGCTCTCAACAGCTTCTTTTGAATCAGCTGTAAATTTTTCAACTTCGGCAATATGTTCTTTTATCTTGTCAATCATACCTGTCTTGCTCAAGCGGCAAATTTAAAACTTTTACGGCAGTACTAGATCAGTAAATCATCAAATAAGTGTAGCCATTTGATATTGAACTGGTTTAAACTTTCTCTTTTAAATTTTCTTTCACCCAAACCAAGCAGTCATCAAAAGTGCTAAAAATATGTTCTTCTGGAATTAGTTCAGGAATAATATCAATGCGCTCCATCATATAGCGGGGTTGCCTTTGGACATCAACAAATAATACAGTGATATCTTTTTTTGAAAGTTCTTGCAATACATCTTCCATAGCATACAAACCTGACTGATCCATATATTGCATAAAATCCATACGAATAATTACTGTAGATGCCGTGTCAGGAATCTGATCAGGAAGTTGTTTAAATTGACTTGTAGTACCAAAAAACAATGGTCCTTTTTTATGTTTTATAAAGACTTCTTTTTTTAAATTTTCGGGAAAGTCTTTTTCATCTGCCCATGCTTTTTCATCTGAAAGTGATTTTATTTTTGAATGTTCAGAGGTCAAATCGCCTATTTTTTTCATGAACATTAATGATGCAATGACCAAACCTATACCTACGGCGTAAATTAAGTTCCAAAAAGTGGAAAGAACTAGAACTACGAGCATGACAATAACTTCCGAACTTAATTTTAAAGGCCCAAATTTTATATCCCTAGGCAAGCTTGGTATTGCTTTTAATCCTTTATAATCCATTACGCTAATACCTACGGTAATCAAGATACCTGCCAATACAGCTGCGGGAATTTTTGATGCCACGCCACCAAGTGCCAGTAGAATAAAAAGTAAAAGCACCCCAGCAATCATACCGGAAAGTTTGGTTTTTCCACCTGAATTTATGTTTACTACTGTTCGTATTGTAGCCCCTGCCCCTGGAATACCTCCAAAAATTGAAGCTATGGTGTTACCAATACCTTGACCAACAAGTTCTTTGTTAGGTTTGTGCCTGGTTTTGGTCATATTATCAGCAACTACTGATGTCAATAAAGAATCAATTGCCCCCAAAATGGCCAAGGTCAAAGCAGTAAAAATATAGGGCGTAATAGCCTTTAGTTTAAACTCGGTGAATATTTCAAGTCGTGGCATGGGTAAGCCTTCCGGGATTTTCTCGATAGCGCGATAATCAAGCCCAAATCCGTAAGCAACCCCAGATACAATTAATAGAGCTACTAAAGTACTGGGTATAGCTGTAGTTATTTTTTTAAAACCAAAAATGATGACAACCGTAGAGAGTGCTAAAATTATTTCTAGCCAAAGAATATTTTTTAAGGCTCTGGGTAATATTTTTATAGCTCCTATAGCTCCAGAAGCTTCAGATGCCGCTAAGGTTTTTGCCTCTTCAAGAATAGTAGATGCATTGACCTCATGTGACCTTTTAATAGTTTCTTCAAAATCTTCGAGCACTAGAATACCCTCACCAGCTTCTTCTTTTAGAATATTTTCTAGAATTAACTCTTCAGCTTGGGGTTTGAATTGGTCTACAAAATCTGCATCTTCTTTTGGATAGTAACCTAACATGGGCAAAATTTGGGTGATAATGATAATTACCCCAATAGCGGTCATAAACCCTGAAACTACAGGGTAGGGAATGTATCTGATGTATTTTCCCAATCCTAATAGTCCAAGACCAATTTGCATTAATCCTGCTAAAAGAAAAACGGAAAGAATAGCAGGTAGGGCCTTTTCAACACTACCATCATATAAAGCAATGATACCAGCAATAACAACCATACTTACGGCTGTCATAGGTGCTGTTGGACCACAAAAAGAGCAGCAAAAAAACTAATAAAAATAGCCCCATATAAACCAGCGCTTGGGCCAAGACCAGAACTTACACCAAAGGCTAGTGCTAGGGGCAAAGCAACAATACCTGCGGTTATTCCTCCAAAGAGGTCTCCTTTAAGATTCGAAAATAACTTCTTCATATGGTGTTGACTAGTTGTTCAAGTTTTTTGGGCTCAAGATACCATTTTTAGACCATAAAAAAGCCAATGCTTACACATTGGCTTCAATTAATTACCTTGTATGATTACTATACAAAAGTCACTGAACCATTTTTAATGTCATACATGGCGCCAACAATTTTTATTTCACCATTATCTTCCATTTCTTTTAAAACAGGGTTTCTAGTATTTTCAATAGTCATATGAACATTTTTCAAGGCTACGGCATTTACAAAATCAATATTTTTTGAATTTCGCAAACTACTGTCAGCAGGTTCTGTAACGGCTTCAACAGCAGGTTTTATTTTATCCAATAATATGGTGAGATTTCCCATTTTGGCATCGTCACAAGCTCCTTTTACTGCACCGCAAGCGGTATGGCCTAGAACAACCAACACTTTGGTGCCGGCCAGTTTACAAGCAAATTCGATACTGCCAAGTAAGTCTTCGTTTACAATATTACCTGCTACCCGTGCACTAAAAATATCGCCTACACCTTGGTCAAATATAAGTTCTGCTGATACTCGAGAATCAATACAACTTAAAATGGTTGCAAAAGGGTACTGCCCAGATGCCGTATCGCTCACTTGACCAAGTAAATCTCTATCAGCTTTTTTACTAGCTACAAATCTTTGATTACCTTCTCTTAATAATTCTATAGCGGCAACTGGTGTAATAGCCGCTTGTGTTTCTTTAGTATGTGCTTTCATTGTATATTTTTTTTATATTAGTATTGAATTTATGCCGACTTAGGCCGTAGTTTAAAGAATTTGATATAACTCTCCGGATTTTCAACTTCTCCGCGCTCAGAAATAAGCTTAATATCAATATTTCTAGTTTTTGCCTTACCTGCAAAGTCTTCTAAAATTTCGATGATATCATTATCTAAATATCTGGTTTTTCGAACATCAAGTTCAAGATAAGAATTTTCAGGCAGTTTATCCAGCTCTTTCAGAATAGCACCTTTATTAAAAAATGTCACTTCTTCAGCAAAGGTCATTTTCATTTTTTGTTTACCATTACTCTTATCTTCCATATGAAGGAAGTGTGAATTTTGGTAGCTCTTGATAAGGATTACTACGATACCAACAGCCAATCCAAGACCAATTCCAATCAATAAGTCTGTAAAAACGATTCCAATAACAGTTACGAAAAACGGAATTGATTGTTTCCATCCCAGATTATACATTTTTTTAAATAAGGATGGTTTTGCCAATTTGAAACCAACAATAAATAAGACCGATGCTAAAACAGATAAAGGAATCATATTTAATAATCTAGGAATCAACAATACCGAGATGAGTAAAAAGAAACCGTGAATAATGGCCGACATTTTTGATTTTCCTCCCGATTGGATATTGGCAGAACTACGAACGATTACCTGTGTAATAGGAAGCCCGCCTATCATACCAGAAATAATATTACCGGTACCTTGTGCTAAAAGTTCTCTATTGGTAGGGGTTACCCTTTTTTCAGGATCTAATTTATCAGTAGCCTCAACGCATAATAGGGTCTCTAAACTAGCTACCAATGCGATGGTAAAAGCGGTTATCCAAATCTGAGGATTGGTAATCGCACCAAAGTTCGGAAAACTGAATTGCGCTAAAAATGAAGTAGCATCTTTAGGTACGGGAACGCTTACCAAGTGATCTGATGATATTGCCCAAAGGCCACCGCCTTTTGTCAGGTTATAGAATACAATACCTACCACAACGGCAACCAAAGGCCCTTGTACCAATTTAAATACCTTTCCTTTTTTTGAAAGTACTTTATCCCACAACAATAAAATAGCCAAACCAATTACAGCAACAATAGTAGCCCCAGGGCTAATGTTATTTACTGCATTCAAAATTTCAGAAAAAGTATTTTCCCCATCTACCTGAAAAAAGGCAAAATCACCTTCAGGATCTGCATCATAACCAAAAAAATGGGGAATTTGTTTTAAAATAATAATGATTCCGATTCCGGTCAACATTCCTTTAATAACAGATGATGGAAAATAATATCCAATAATTCCAGCTTTTAATATACCGAAGACCAATTGAATAATACCACCTAAAACAACGGCTAGCAAGAAATTTTCAAAACTGCCCAAAGTGCCTATGGCTGTTAATACAATTGCTGCCAAACCGGCTGCTGGGCCGCTTACTCCAATTTGAGACCCACTCATGGCCCCTACAACAATACCACCAACAATA
This sequence comes from Maribacter sp., assembly GCA_003232155.1. GTDB lineage: Bacteria > Bacteroidota > Bacteroidia > Flavobacteriales > Flavobacteriaceae > Maribacter_C. The sequence goes on along the minus strand of QILY01000012.1, from coordinate 1,539 downwards.
CCAGCAATCAAACCAGAAAATAGAGGTGCTCCACTAGCTAAAGCAATACCCAAACATAGGGGTAATGCAACAAAAAACACAACGATACTTGCGGGCAAGTCGTTTTTTAAATTTTTAAACATATCATAAAAGTTATGCCTTCAAAAGTTTGAAGATAAATTAGTCAATAAAAAATAAGTTCGAAAAACTAACCGATATGTCTTGGCGGACGTAGAAAAATCTCTAGGGAATTGGTATAGCAACCCTCAATATATGTGCTAATGAAGTTAGATGGGGTGTTTTCTAAAGAATGTCTATAATTCACCCATGTATGGAAAAAAACATCTTTTTTACTAATCTCTTTTTTTTCTTCTCCATTGAAATCAATAAATAGGGCTGTATCATTATCCAATTTCATCAATGTAATTACTGACGGCGCAACTATTGCCGTGGTCAATAACAGAGATAATAGTATAATAAATGATGATTTCATGCTGTGATTTCTATATCAGACAACGCAAATATAACAGTAACACTATTAAGTAATTGTTAAAGTTATTTTAAAAATCTTTCAACAGTTTAATGTGTTCAGAAGATAACCACCCAGTTTTGCCGTCAGCGATCTTAACTTTTTTCCAATCGTTTAACTCATCCAACACATAGAGCTTAGTACCTTCATGCAATCTAAATACTTCTTGACTTCTATCATTGGGTTCTGATTTTATTACTACCTCATCAGCAAAAACAATTGCTGGTTGATCAGCTAAAAAATCAGTGTATTGCATAAAGGCAAAGGCAACAGCAATACTTGCAATGAATAATGATGCTAGGCTAGAGATAAAAGCTATTCTTTTTCGTGTAGAGTATCTGAAATAGTAAAATGCAATGTACAATAACACAAATAAAATAATACAGATTACGCCCAAATACGCCCACTGGTCAAAAGATAAGAAACCAATGACTGAAGTGTATATTTTAGAAAACCCTGTTTCTGGCATTACTTCAATAGCATCTAAAGTCATGTTTTGGGCATAGCCTAAATTGGTTTTTATTTCAGTATCATTAGGTTTTAGTAATAGGGCTTTTTCATAATAATAAATACTTGGTGCTACCTGATCAAGTTTGTAATAAGAATTGCCAAGATTAAAGTAGAGCTCTGCAGAATGTCGTCCATTTTCAATAATTTCCAGATAGTGTTCCACGGCCTTAGTATAGCTGCCTTTATTGTATGCATCAGTAGCTCTATTAAATAAGGCTTCATTTTGGGCAGATACCATAAACCCAAACAATAGAATCAATAAAGTCAATACTTTTTTCACGTTTTCTCTTTCTATAATTGTTTATCTAAATAAGAAATTACTTCACTGGCCTTGTCATAATCTTGTTGCATTTGTACATCTGAAAATGGACTATAACGTGCCATTTCACAATTTTCGAGTAAGTTTATGAACCCATCTCTAGTAGCATCATCGACTTTCTTTTCAGTTAATAAGGTGGTGATTTTGTCTTTACTGAACTCTGATGTTTCAATCTTCAGTTTTGCTTTTAAATAATTGTGCA
>QILY01000113.1 GCA_003232155.1 Maribacter sp. | reverse complement strand
TCATTTACCAAACGTTTAAAACCACCTTTATCAAAATGATTCCAAAAACGAGTCAAATAATCATAACGCATTTGGTCTACAACAATACCCACAACCAACTTAGGTGATGTCTTTAGGCCATCAGTATGGTCATCTTTAGATTTTTTCTGCCCAGATAGGTTAATAGCACAAAAACTGGCTATTAATAATGTAAAAAAGAGAAGTGATTTTTTCTTTTGCATATTATATATATTGAAGGCGTAAAAGTAAATAAAATACCCCTTAACCTGCATTATTCATGGATTTTCGTTATGAAAAGTCAAAATACCAATAGAATTGGAAAGCGCAGAGGTTTTTTAGTGAAGGAATTGTTGCTCAATTTTAAGCTGAACAAATTTCGAGCACTTTCAATTATAGCAGGTAGTTTGGCTTTGGAATAGAATATCTGTGAATAATGCGGGTTAAAACTTTAAATGAAGGTTAAATCAAATCCTTTATTGTTATTTTTACATTTAGAAGTTTAATTTCACTGCATGAATTATTTAGCATCCATTGGTAGCTATGCTATTATGGTAGTAGAGGTTTTTAAAAAACCTACCAAATGGAAAATAATGAAAACCTTGATTCTCAAAGAAGTAGATGAGCTAATATATGGATCATTAGGCATAATTGTTTTTATATCGTTTTTTATTGGTGGGGTTGTAGCTATTCAAACCGCTCTGAATATCACTAGTGATTTGATTCCAAAAAATCTTGTCGGTTTTGCTACCAGACAGTCTGTAATATTAGAATTCGCCCCCACTTTTTGCTCTATTATTATGGCAGGTAAAGTAGGCTCTTTTATAACATCGAGCATTGGTACTATGCGTGTAACCGAACAGATCGATGCATTAGAAGTAATGGGGGTAAATGCATTAAATTATTTGGTTTTTCCTAAAATAATAGCCTTATTACTATATCCTTTTATAATTGCAATTGCAATGTATGTAGGTATCTTTGGTGGATGGTTTGCCAGTGTTTTTGGTGGATTTAGCACTAGTGCCGATTTTGTTGAAGGCTTACAACTAGAATTTATTCCTTTTCATGTCGCCTATTCATTTATAAAATCATTGGTTTTTGCTTTTATTATAGCAACTATTCCTTCTTTTCATGGTTTTTATATGAAAGGTGGAGCACTAGAAGTTGGTAAAGCAAGTACAACTTCTTTTGTATGGACAAGTGTAGTAATCATTATAGTTAACTATACTTTAACACAACTCTTACTAGGCTAATGATAGAAGTGGAAAACATACATAAATCTTTCGGTGATGCTCATATTTTGAATGGGATTACAACCTGTTTTGACAAGGGGAAAACCAACCTTATTATAGGGCAAAGTGGTTCTGGCAAAACAGTTTTTTTAAAGTGCCTTTTAGGGCTTTTCACCCCTGACGAAGGTTCTATTTGCTATAATGGAAGAACGTATTCTAAACTTTCAGGAGGTGAACAAAGAGATCTTCGTCAAGAAATGGGTATGGTTTTTCAGGGCAGCGCTTTATTTGATTCAATGACCGTAGCTGGCAATGTAATGTTCCCTATGGAAATGTTTGCAAAACAATCAAGGTCTGAAATGGAAGACCGAGTAGATTTTGTTTTAAAAAGAGTAGACTTAATTGATGCGCACCATAAATTTCCATCAGAGATTTCAGGAGGCATGCAAAAGAGAGTAGCTATTGCCCGTGCCATAGTAATGAATCCTAAATATCTTTTTTGTGATGAACCAAACTCAGGCCTAGATCCTAAAACGGCCATAATCATTGACAATCTTATCAAAGAAATTACTGAAGAATATAATATTACCACCGTAATTAACACCCATGATATGAATTCAGTTATGGAAATTGGTGAAAAAATACTTTTCTTGAAAGATGGAATAAAAGAATGGGAAGGCACAAAATATGAAATTTTCAAAACAGATAATCAAGCTGTAACCGATTTTGTATACTCATCGGAACTCTTCAAGAAAGTACGACAAATGTATATTGAAGAGCGGAATTAATCTTGAATAATTTCTTTCAATTGTACAGTACTATCCTTCAAACGTATCTTCAACCATGTATGGATTTTTTTAGAAGCAGCCTCGGTTTGAAAGCGTTTTGCATCGCGTTTCCATTTTACTTCAAAAACAGGGATAGTATCCGTCTTTTTAAAATCAGTGGTTATAGAATAGGCAAATCCTAATGAAACTAAATTATCATAATTAATTTGAGCTTCTTTACTAATGTCTTGAAACGGTATTTTCTGCGATGCAATTTTTCCCAATTGAGCAACCTCCCTTTCCAACAAACGAATACGTTCATCTTTATTTAAAAGTTCTGCTTTTTTAAATTCATATAGTTCACTTACATATTTCAACTGATCAGCAGCTTCATTTTTAGAACCTTGAATCACCTTTAATTCAGCATCAGCAAGGTCTTCATTTGTATTTTTTTTAGCTGTCCAAGTAGCAATAATATTATCAGGTATGGTTTCATTGCCCATAAAAACCAATTCGATCAACGGGTTTTCACCATCGTTATATTCCAGATCAGTAAAATCTTCTAAAAACCTACCTTCTCCAGGAAATTTATATGATTCTATATTCTCCGTAATAAATTCATTGGCAGCAGCTTTAAAACGAAACTCTTGATATACGTGATAAAAAATGTAACCTGAAGGCACCATTACTGCTATAGCTGTTAGCGAAACCAGTCTTGCAATTAATCTGCGTCTTTTTGAATTCGCATAACGGACCATGGGAAAACGGAGCAACTTCAACACCAAAAAGGTTGCCAAAGCAATAAAAATGGTATTGATACCAAATAATAAAAGAGCTCCTAAAGCATAGTCCCAATTACGAATGGCAATGCCAAAACCTACAGTACACAGGGGAGGCATTAGGGCAGTAGCAATCGCAACACCAAAAATAACACTGGCAACCGTACCTTTTTTTGCTCTTGCAATAACCAGTGCCAAGCCACCAAAAAAGGCAATAAGAACATCTCTGATATCAGGTTTTGTTCTTGCTAATAACTCAGAAGATTCTTCTTGCAAAGGAAAAATAGCAAAAAACAAATAGGCGGTAAGCACACTCAAAACAACCATTACGGTTAAATTTTTAAGCGACCTTCTGAGCGTATCAATATCATTAATGGCCAAAGACATACCCATACCCAATATAGGCCCCATTAAAGGTGAGATAAGCATCGCTCCTATAACAACTGCCGTTGAATTAGCATTTAAACCTATGGATGCAATAAAAATAGAGCAAATTAAAATCCAAGAGGTGTGCCCTTTGAAAGCAATATCGGCAATAATAGCTTCTTTGGTTGCCTCTTGATCTGTATTCTTTCGAATATCCAGTAATTCTGAGAGAAACTTTTTTGTACTACCAAGCAGGCCTTGAAAGTCTTTTTTCACATCTTCACCAGTCTCTTCGACCGAATCAATATTGCTTCCCTTATTTAAATCTTCACTCATATTTAGTTACGCATACTCGTCTCCAAAAGTATCCTTTACTTTATTCAAGACCTGTTTAATATCTTGTTCTTTCGATTTGGG
>QILY01000226.1 GCA_003232155.1 Maribacter sp. | reverse complement strand
AACCATAATCATCTAATAACAAGCTTCTTACTATTTTGTAAAGTTAGCTGTTTTATGCTACTTTTTTTAAAGTCTTGTAATGCGGGTTAAAGAAAGCTCAACAAATATCCTAAAAACCCACCGCCGAGTACTATAAAAGCACTATTCACTTTTTTGAATGTAAAGACGGTTATCAGACTTATTATTGCAATTGCCAAACTTCTCCAATCTGTAAAAGTATCTTTTGCCATTTCAATACAGACAATAACGATCAAGGCAACTGCTGCTACATTTACGGCATCTAATATTGCCCGAATTATTTTAGACTTTCGCATTTTAGGAATCAAGGGATTCAATAACAAAACGAACAAGAACGAGGGAAGGAAAATACCAAGTGTTGCTGCAAGTGCACCATAAACACCATTCAATTGCCAACCAATAAAAGTAGCTGTTGATAATACAGGGCCGGGTGTAATCTGTCCAACGGCGACGGCATCAATCAATTCTTGTCGTGACAACCAACCATTCGCAACCAGTTCTGCATCAAGAAAGGCGAACAATACATATCCGCTACCATATAAAATGGCGCCGACTTTTAAAAAAGTAAGGAATATTTTAAGCGTTCCTATTTTCTCTGGCGATAGTGCTTGAAATAATAACAATGGGAGAAAAGAGTTTAATGAGGCCCTGTTCTTTTTTATAAAATATAAGAGCAAACCTACAAGTCCGCAGCCAAAAAGTACTATGATTTCATTAATTCCAAATAAGCAGACAACTATTGCCACAATTCCTATGATAGCAAGTTCGGTAGTCTTTACCGCTTTTTTACCTAATCGATAAGCTGCCATTACAATTATGGCGATGACTGCAGGTTTGATACCATAAATGAATGGAGTTACCTTCGGTAATTGTCCATATTGCTGATACAGCCCTGCAAAAACAGCAGTTATAACAACTGCAGGAAAGATAAAACAGAAACCTGCTACGAATAGTCCTTTCCAACCTGCACGTTCGTGTCCGCAATGCATGGTCATTTCAGTAGAATTGGGCCCAGGAATCAAATTAGTCGCTCCCATTAGGTCTAGAAAGTGTTCTTGGGTCATCCACTTTCTTTTGTGAACGACTTCGGCTTCCATCATTGCTATATGAGCAGCTGGACCACCAAAAGCAATACTCCCCAGTTTAAAAAATAGGAAGGCAATTTCTTTTAATTTTTGAGTTTCAGGCATGAAAACGAAAATACTTAATTAAACCAAACTGCATATCCTTTTCTACGCAATTCCAAAGCAAATTGTTCTTCCATTTTAAGTGCTTGGGCCCTTGTGCCCATGGGTGCGATATGGTTAAATAAACTGCCTCGCAAATACAAGCCATATTTCTCCACAATATTGGCAGATAGCTTATGTCCCTTTTTATTTAGATACCCAGACTTATGCTGTTCAAAACGTTCTTTAGGGGTTTTACTGGTCATACCTACATACAAACATTGTAATACACCATTGAATTGGGGATTAGCCTCTCGAAACTTTCTATTTTCGGTAAATACTTTTTTCGAGAGTTCGATCACATACACGCGATATTCAGTTTTGGGCATTACCAATTAAAATTGCGTGTGATGTTTTACAGGAAATTGTTCAGGAATATCTTCATCAGCTTCACCTAAGTTTTGTCGCAAATCAATTTCAATACCTCTGGCAATTGTAGAAATGGGGACATCATTAGCCGTGCCTTCAAAAGGATTTTCCCCTGTTCTTCCGATTCTTTCCATAGTATGAAATACCCAGGCTACAATCACGTAAAAGGGAATGCAGAACCAAATAAATAAGTCCCCGATCATTGGAGAGGTGTTTTTGATTTCGTTTCCAATTTCAGCAAATTGCGGCACTAGGGCCAAAGGGAGCAATAAAACAAAAATCCACATAAAGAAATGATTGAGCGTGGCAAACTGACGCGGATAAGGAAAATTTTTAATACGTTCACTTTTACCTTGAAGTGTAAAGAGCTCTTGAAGAATTGCTTCTAACTCTAAAAATGAAAATTCCCATAGCATGCCTTTTTCTTTGAGCTTTTTTAAATGATGTGATTGTTGATACAACAAAGCCGTCTGTTTATTATTCTTTTGCATTGCATTCTCTAAATCGGATTGAGAAATGTAAGGACTTAAATCATCTTCTAAATTCGCATCGAACTCAGGTGGTTTAATACCCCACTCCCTATCTGTTCTTTGATTTACAGCAGTTTCCCATGGTTTGGACATGCGCATGGCATGACGTAGCGCTGTCATCCAGGCAATATGGCGGTAGGTAAGGGTTTTGATTTCCGTTTGCAATTGTTCTTCAGAAAAAGCATTAATAGCATGCTCGTTGGTTACCATATCTTGCAGAAACATTCCAAAAGTTCGCGATGTATTTATTATACCTCCCCAAATCTTTCTTGCTTCCCAGATTCTTCCATAGGCAGAGTTGTTTTGAAAACCGATGACAAAGGCCACTGCAGTGCCAATTAAGGCTAAGGGTGTCCATGGAATTTTAAACCATGATAAATTCAAAAAATAATAGGCAGCAACCCAAGCTGCAATAATTACTATAAATAGAAGTGTCTCGTATCGAGTCCACTTGGCCATTTCAAAAGCAGTGTATCTTTTTTTGGTATGCATAATTTAGGTGTAATTGTATATGGGTTTGTTAATGCAGCGCTATGTGTAGCTCATTGGGTCGTTGGAGGCGAATGCAACATCATCGGTTTGTATATGAAACGTAGCGGGCTTTTCATCGTTTATTTTCAGTTTAAATATAGTGTTTTTTGTAAAACTAATTCTTCTTATTAACCAACAATGTCGCTATCTTTTATATACGCTGTAGCCAGTTTTTCATTCAGACTATTCCTTTATATAGTTCTTCTTTGTCTTTTAGCTCCAGCATCTTTTCTTGTACCATACATCATTCCAAGTGCCACACCAACACTTATTCCAATAGACAGTCCAAAACTCATTCCAAAAACTGGGTTAATAGCCATTCCAATTGACAATCCAAAACTCATTCCTATACTCATTCCATAAATCATTCCTAATTCTGTATAATATTTTTCAGTCGTGAAAGAAAATTCATTTTTCAGAAATGTTTTAAATTCAGAAAATTTTTGTTTGTAGTATTTTTTTTTGTTTTCCGTTGTTGCCTTTAAATTCAATGAAGAAAGTTTTTCTTGTATTAATCGGGATTGATTTTCAGTCAAATCTTTTTTTTTAAAGACGATAATGTTCGGATAAAAGAGGTATAAACTTTTTTTTCAGATTTTTCGTCCGTTTGAGATAGTAAAGTGTTTAATAATTCGGAAGCGTCGTATATGTTCATTGTTTCTGTCGTTTATTTTATAAGTCGTTGATAAATAATATCCATTACACTCAAGTTCAAGTAGCTGCTTTTTAATTCTGCTACAACGTAGCGCTATGTGTAGTCCGCGGAATTTTATGGGAATATGGTAAAAACCCGTATTAACTAGTGCCTGCACGAAAACCCTAAACACATTGTTTACCAACCACTTACTGTTGAAAACTTAGTTGAATCTATGCGGATAAACAGTCTGTAT
>QILY01000256.1 GCA_003232155.1 Maribacter sp. | reverse complement strand
TCTATAAATTTTAATGTTCTGCATTAGATCAATGCGACGAAGCAATCTGTTACTTTGGAACATGGATTTGACAGATTGCTTCGTCGCCACAGATTTCTTGACCCAATTTAAAAGTACGTTCGGCTCCTCGCAAAGACGGTTTGCCAAATGACTTTTTCATTGTGTTTTTTTAAACGTCTTTGCGAGGAGCTCTATAAATTTTAATGTTATGCATTAGATCAATGCGACGAAGCAATCTGTTATTTTGGAACATGGATTTGACAGATTGCTTCGTCGCCACAGATTCCCTGACCCAATTTAAAAGTACGCTTGGCTCCTCGTAAAGACGAGTGCGAGTTATTAATTATCCCCCAAATACAAGCCCATTTTAATCTTCCAATAAGGCATTTTCTCTTCAAAATATTCGAAATAAATTTTTAGGCCCTCAGCATCTGGCAAGTCTAATTTAGCCTTCTCTATTTTGGCGAGTTCTTCGGAAGTAATTAATTGATGTATATCTAATTCTTCACCTTGAGCATACATTTTTAATAAATGACTATAAATAGTGTTTTCGGTGAAATCTCTTTTTTTAGCAATTTCCGAAGGGGAAAATCCTTCTTGGAACAAGGCAAAAGTTTGTTCATGAGTTGGTATTTTAGGCTTCGTAGTTTCTATATGCGCAGCTATTTCCTTCAGAAAAACATTGGCATATTTTTCTAATTTTGCTTCTCCTACTCCTGAAACTTCTGCAAATCCTGAACGTGTTAGCGGTTGTTTAGCTTCCATATCTTTTAAACTGGCATCACCGAAAACCACATAGGCAGGTACACCTTCTTCTTGAGCTATAGTATATCGAAGTACACGGAGCTTTTCGAAGAGTCCCTTTTTATCTGTTCTTGTTCGCGTTTTTCGTTCAGTCTGCTTATCAACCTGGTGTAGTATCGCCAACTGAACGGGGTTTTTATCATACAAAATCCCCTTTGCCAAAGGTGTTAGGGCAATACGACTATTTTCCCTAAAATTAATTTCAAGCACCCCTTGATTGAGCAATTGAATGACATATTGTTGTAAATCTTGCCAAGAAATATCTTTAACCGCTCCAAAAGTTTTAATATTTTGATGTCCTTTTTCAAGTACTTGGGCATTTTGTGCGCCACGAAGTACATCAATAAGCATACCCATAGGTTCTTGTTCTTTCATTCGAGCTACGGCCGAACATATTTTCTGTACCAAAACAGTAGCGTCAAAATACGATGGAGGTGCTTTACAGATATCACAATTGCCACAACCTTCGGTCACATGTTCCCCAAAATAATTAAGAAGCGCAATACGACGACAACTTAAAGCTTCGGCATATTGCTGCATACGTTCTAGCTTTGCATATTGTACCTGGGCATTTTCACTTTCAGCAATAAATTTTCGCAATTGCACAACATCGGCATAGCTGTAAAAAAGTAATGTATGGGCAGGTAAGCTATCACGGCCTCCACGACCAATTTCTTGATAATATCCTTCTAGATTTTTAGGTAGATTGTAATGTATCACCCAGCGAACATTACTTTTATCAATACCCATTCCAAAAGCTATAGTGGCGCAAATAATAGGCGTGCGGTCATTTATAAAATCCTCTTGGACTTGAGTTCGATCTTCTGTGGCCATTCCTGCATGGTAGGCTTTTGCATCGTAACCGGAGTTACGGAGTTTCTCAGCAATGTTTTCAGTGCTCTTTCTGCTTAAACAATAAATGATACCGCTTTCGTCAGAACGTGATTCCAAAAAATTCAGAATCTGTTTGATACGGTTTTGACCGGGGCGGACATCCAAATACAAATTCGGGCGATTGAAAGATGCTAAGTGGCGTGAAGCATCTGAAATGGAAAGTTGCTCTACTATATCGTCTTGAGTCGCTTTATCGGCCGTAGCCGTAAGTGCCATTACAGGAATACTGGGGAATCTGGTTTTCAAACTTCCCAACTGGGTATAAGCAGGTCTAAAATCATGCCCCCAAGATGAAATACAATGGGCTTCATCAACAGCAAATAAGCTAATTTCTATAGCCTCTAAAACAGTATTAAACTGATTAATGCTCTCTGGAGCTACATAGAATAATTTCAACGCTCCATTTTCTAATTGTTGAAAAATTTCTTGTTGCACCTCGGTCGGTTGTGAGCTATTATAGTAAGCAGCTGCGATTCCGTTAGCACGAAGAACATCTACTTGGTCTTTCATTAGGGCAATTAAAGGGGAAATCACAATCGCGGTCCCCTTCATAGTCAAAGCAGGCAATTGAAAACAAAGTGATTTACCACCACCAGTAGGCATAATGGCCAAAACATCTTTTTTAGCCAAAACATCTTCTATTACCTCTAACTGGTTGGGTCGAAACGAATCGTAGCCAAAGTGGGTTTTGAGAAGGGGTAAAAGTTGTTTTTTGTGGTCAAGTTCTAACATAAGTTAAAGTTATGGAATGTTGGGCTATTTTTTGTAGCCTATTTTAACTTTAAGTTTGGCGCTTTCCTTTTTTTGAATCAACTCATCAAGATAATTAAAAACGAGTTCGATATTCTTCCCCTGATTAGATAGTCGTTTTTTGATTTCTTCTATTTCTTGTTTAAGAATAAGGGTATTAGTAAGCAGTTCTCGCATTTTGGTAAAGACACGAATAATTTGAATGTTGATTGTAATAGCCGTCGGGCTATTAAGAACACTAGATAACATGGCGACACCTTGTTCCGTAAAGCAGAAAGGAGCATACCGAAGACCTAGTTTATCGTTTTTGGAGGTCACAAATTGTGACCTCCAATTTTGTAATTCTTCCTTTGTCATCTCAAATAAAAAATCTTTGGGAAAGCGTTTCAAATTTCTTCGTACGGCTTGTTTTAAAACTTTGGTCTCTACACCATAAAGCTCGGCCAAATCTCTATCTAACATTATTTTTTGTTCTCTTATCAAGTATATTTTACTTTTAATTATCCCATCAGGAAGTAGCGATTCATTTTTCATTTTGGTTCTTATTATAAAAATGGGCTTTGATTACAGAAAATATAAATTGGAGGAACTAAATTGGCTCCTCCAATAATGAAGCCTTTAATGAACATACGGTTCGTGATGTAGCCCTTCGTTTATATTGAGCGAAGTCGAAATGCTCAGGATGACTCTCAATGTGTCAGCCTGAGCGCAATCAAAGACCGTATTAGTTCTATTTCCCCAACAACAAAAGTTCATTACATTTTATCTCGGTAATATATCGTTTTTCACCTTCCTTGGTTTCATAAGAGCGATGTACCAATTTACCCGCTACAGCTACTTGCTTTCCTTTTGTTAGGTAGTTTTCTACAATATCTGCGGTTTTGCCCCATGCGACAACATTATGCCATTGGGTATCTTCTACCTTTTCTCCTTGAGCGTTTTTGTAACTATCGCTCGTAGCAATTGAAAATTTGGCAAGTTTATTACCATTTTCCAAGTTTACAATTTCTGGATCTTGACCCAAATTACCAATCAACTGTACTGAATTTCTAAGTGCGTTCATAATAAATAATTTTTGTGTTAAACAGTTAATACTATCGAGTTCTTATGTTTCGACAATGCAAACCTAAAACCCACTTCAATA
>QILY01000134.1 GCA_003232155.1 Maribacter sp. | reverse complement strand
TTGCAATTGCGTGGATTGAATGCAAGTGGAATAACTTATGGGGTAATTGCTGGCACTGATGCATGGAACGATGCTGGATTATTAGTTGCTGAAAAAGAAGAACCGGACTGGGATAGCGGTATTATTTTTGGAACCGGTATTTTAGGTGTTGATAAATTTCGGGAATCCATTCACTTGGTCGATGATCACAATGTACGCCGTGTAGGAAGTACTACTGTACTCCAGACCATGGCAAGCGGAATTAGTGCTTATTTAGGTGGTATTTTAGGTTGTGGCAATCAAGTAACTACCAATTCATCAGCCTGTACAACGGGGACCGAAGGGGTTTTAATGGCTTATGAGCGTATTATATCAGGAAAAGCCACAAGAATACTTACAGGTAGCTGTAGCGATAGCGGTCCGTATGTTTGGGCCGGATTTGATGCTATGCGAATACTTCCCAGAAAATATAATGACAACCCAACTAAAGCCAGTAGACCAATGAGTACTACGGCATCTGGTTTTGTGCCAGGAAGTGGAGCAGGGGCATTGGTTTTAGAATCCTTGGAAAGTGCATTAGAACGTGGAGCAAAAATATATGCAGAAGTACTGGGCGGTGCTGTCAATAGTGGCGGACAAAGGGGGGATGGGACTATGACCGCCCCCAACAATAAAGCAGTCCAGCGCTGTATTACAACAGCAATTGAAGCTTCAGGAATTGAAAAATCAGCTATTGATACTATAAATGGCCATCTAACGGCTACAGCTAAAGACCCAAAAGAAATCGAAAATTGGAGTATGGCCTTAAAGCGTTCCGGCACAGATTTTCCTTATATAAACTCTTTTAAAGGTCTGTTAGGACATTGTTTAGCAGCAGCAGGCAGTATTGAATGCGTGGCAACTGTACTTCAATTTAAAGAAGGGCAGGTATTTGGTAATGTCAATTGTGAAGATGTGCATCCTGAGATCACAAAAATTATCGATACAGATAAGATTCCAAAAAAAACAATAGCCCATCATCCTAAAATAATTGCAAAAGCTAGTTTTGGTTTTGGCGATGTAAATGCTTGTGTTATTTTTAAAGGATATTCAGACTGAACATTGAAAGTATCTTTATCCATTTAAACCAAAATTTAATGACCAAAGAAGAACGCTATCAAAAGCTAGAAGAGATTGTCAAAATATACCTTCCTGAAGATGTTTCGGTCGATGCGATAACGGTGGAAAGCCATTTTATAAATGAGCTGAACATTAATTCGGCCAATTTGGTAGATATTATTTTAGATGTTGAAGACGCTTTTGACATTACGCTAGAAAATGATGATATGGAACAAATGCAGACCGTTAAAGACGCGCTAGGGATAATTGATACAAAACTATCAGAAAAATAAATTGTTATGAATGATTTTATTGCTTTTGTAAAAACCAAGATAAACGTAGATAAGCGCTTAATAGCCATTTATTGTATTGTCTATTTTTCTTGGGGAATGTTGATGGATTGGGTTGGTACTGAAATAGAAATTGCCCAATTTACATATTGGTGGCAGGTGATTACCTGTTATATCTTGTATATGGTACCCGTTTCGTTAATATTACGTAATCTCCCTTTTCATGTGCAATACGCTTATGGTCTGGTTGCTATGTGTTTACTGGAATTTGGTGGATATGCTCTAGAATCCTCTTATGCTTATCCGAATAACTTGCTAGATCAGTTATTTAATGAGCGTAATTTTGCTTTGGGTATGGCTTTGTTTTTTGCATTATACTTTCCAGTAGGTAATTGGGGTGTTCAGAAAATCTATAATTCAATTTTTAAAAAGAGATAAGAATTTATTTCCTACAGGCTAAACTTTCCCTTCCTTTTATAAAAAAAATGCCCTTGAACGATAGCTGCAACAGAGCTTAGTGAAAGGGTAGTTACATTTAATCGGACTTGTTCCAAAAACATCAATGAGTGCTTTAAGGCTATTTCGTTTTTGGACGATTTATGGCTATATTTAGAATATTGTGAAGTGGACTTCCATTTTGGCTCTTAACAAAATTAATAGGAGAATTATTAATTTTGATTACGATTTAACGTATCTTATCAAAGTATTAATCCTCAAAAATAAAAAAAATGAAAAAATCTACCTGTATTATGCTGTTACTCTTCCTCATAACATCTTATGTAGGAATTGGACAAAACAAAGAACTCCCTTTTGTATGGGAAAACGCAACTATTTATTTTGTATTAACGGATCGTTTCGAAAATGGTGATTTGACCAATGACATGTCTTATGGAAGGCTAATGGATGGTGCACCCCTAAGGAGCTATGAAGGGGGCGATCTTCAAGGTCTTATCAATAAAATTGATAGCGGGTATTTTGACGATCTAGGGGTTAGTGCCATTTGGATTACACCTCCCTACGAAAATATTCATGGTTCTACCGATGAAGGGCTTGGAAAAAATTATGCCTTTCACGGGTATTGGGCAAAAGACTGGACTGCCATTGATCTTAATCTCGGTACTGAAGCGGTTTTTCAAAGTTTTGTCGACAAGGCACATGAACATGGAATTAGGGTTATTATGGATGTGGTGCTCAATCATGTGGGACCTGATAATCCCCAAGATGAACTTTGGCCTGATGATTGGGTGAGAAGAGATCCTACATGTAATTTCGCTGGCCCGGCAGGTACCATTCCTTGTGAACTGGTAGACAACCTTCCGGATATAAAGACAGAAAGTAATGCAGCAGTTTCGTTGCCACCGTGGTTATTGACCAAGTGGGAATCTGAAGGCAGAAGGGTACAGGAAGAAGCTGAATTAGATGCTTTTTTCAATAGAACAGGCTATCCAAGAGCCCCAAGGTTTTATATTATTAAGTGGTTGGCAGATTATGTAAGAGACTATGGAATAGACGGATTTAGGGTAGATACCGTAAAGCATGTAGAAGAATCTGTTTGGGGCGAGCTAAAGACAGAATGTAATCTGGCTTTGCAGGAATGGAAAGCAGCTAACACGAATAAAAAACTGGATGATATACCATTTTGGATGACAGGTGAGGTATTTAATTATTTTGCCCTGAGTATGCAACGTGTTTATAACGGCGATGGTTTTAATGTGGATTACTATAACAATGGATTTGAGAATCTTATAGATTTCGGTTTTAGATTTAATGCAAACAATGGTTTGGAAAGTATTTTTTCTAGCTATAATAATTTATTGCAAAACCAGCTTGGTGCGGGGAACAGCGCTATGAATTTTTTAACGAACCATGATACGCATGAAGTTTTTGATCGTAATAGGACGAGAACGTACGAGGCTGGTACCAAGCTGTTATTATCACCTGCACCGGCCCAGATTTATTATGGGGATGAAACGGCAAGAACACTTACCCCTGGAGGAGGTGTACAAGGAGATGCCACGCTACGGTCTTTTATGAACTTTAATGACCTCAATGACCCAAACTCCTTGGAATCCCTTACTTTATTGCACTATCAAAAAATTGGAAAGTTTAGAAGAGAGCACGTGTCCGTTGGTGCGGGTGCACATACTTTAGTCCAAAACACGCCGTATGCCTTTAAAAGAGAATTCAATGAAGGCGGTATTTCTGATAAGACATTGGTTTATACTGGAA
>QILY01000264.1 GCA_003232155.1 Maribacter sp. | reverse complement strand
CATTGCTATACTCCTCAAAGTATGCCATGACCTTGGAAGAAGATGCCCAATTGAAAATCATAAATGATTTTAAAACGGAAATTGCAAAGGCTGAATTTCCTACCAAAAATGTTCTGGAAAGCTATTTAGCCAATCTTTTCTGGCAATATTTTCAGCAAAATAGATATCAATTCTACAATAGAACAAAGACAAATGTCAAAGTTGATATGACAGATTTCAGGACTTGGGATTTAACCACTTTGTTCAAAGAGATAAGCATTTACTTTGATTCCTCTCTAGAAAATGAAGAGGGTTTAAAGCAAACCCCGGTTTCGGAATTCGATGTTATCTTAAATCAGCAATCGGATACTGAAGAATATCGTCCTACGCTGTTTGACCTGTTGGCACATAACGCACTTAGTTTTTATAAAACCAGTGAAAACAATATCACCCGTCCGGCAGATAAGTTTGAAATCGATGACCCTGAACTGCTGTGCGATGGTTTTGCTTTTGTAAATAAAAACATCAATACCAAAGATGAAACTTCCTTGCAGGCCAAGGCTTTATGTATTTATCAAAAATTATTGATGCTTCATTTACCCGCTGCAAAACCATATACCTATGCAGAGATTAATATAGAACGCCTAAATTTTATTTATGAAAATGCCACTTTTGAAAATAAAGAGCAGCAGTTTCTTGAGGTTCTAAAGAATGCGGTATCAGCAGAAAAAGGCAATTTGGCCGCTGGTTTATATCAGCATCAAATTGCGCTGTTATTGAATAATCAGGGTCAGCAATACCAACCTAAAATCAAGGAAGAAAATCAGTGGAAAATCAAAGAAGCACTAGCAATATGTGAATCGGTAATCGAAGAACTTCCTAATAGTAGAGGTGCGGAGCAATGCAAATCTTTAAAATTGCAAATACTTCAAAAAAGCTTGCAATTGACCGCTGAAAAGCACATTCCCATAAATACGGCTTCCCGATTCTTGGTGAATTATAAAAACCTTGACGGGCTAAGCCTCACAGCACATCGGGTAACGCAACGTGAATTAAATAAACTCGATGGTTTATACCAGGAGGAAGAAAAGTTAGCCTTTATAAAAAAATTGGCGCTTGCCAAAGCATGGAATGCTGCCTTAAAAAACGAAAGCGATCACCAATTGCATAGCACCGAGATTTCAATGCCTCCATTGGAAAATGGATACTATATTATTTTAGCGCAAACAAAGGACAAAACAAACAAAACCTTTGCCTATAGTCCTGTTCAAGTTACCAATATGGCCCTTACCGAAATACGAACGAATACACACCGCTATTTTCAAGTGGTTGACCGAAATAACGGAAAACCAGTTGCTGGTGCCAAACTTACTTTTCGCTATCGAAAGAATTATGACGGACCTCGTTTAAGCAAAAACTTTGTTGCCGATAAAATGGGGAATATTGCTATCCCCTTAAACCATGAGGACTGGAGCAATGTTAGCATCTCTATTACAAATGTCAAGGACAGGGCATATTTCAAAGGTTATTATGTCAACAGAAGATATGACCAGAAGCACAACACAATAAGCTATTCGTGCTTCCTATTCACCGACAGAAGTATTTATAGACCAAGCCAAGCCTTATATTTTAAAGGAATTGCCATAAAGCGAGAGAGGGATGCTTCTTCGATTTTGGAAAATAAAAAAGTAAGTGTACAACTCAAAGATGTAAATGGACAGGTAATTTCCACTAAGGAATTCATCACAAATGATTATGGTTCGTTTTCTGGGGAATTTATATTGCCCGACAATGGCCTGACAGGGCAGTTTTCGTTACATGTGCTTTCCAATAATTTACCGCTAAGCGGATATGCGGGTTTTTCTGTGGAAGAATATAAACGTCCGAAATTCGAGACTTCATTTGAACCCGTTACGGAAACCTATAAGGTTAATGATAGCATAACCGTAAAAGGAACGGCCACTGCATACGCGGGAAGCAATATTACCAATGCCAAAGTTGCCTATCGTGTGAAGCGCGTGGTGTATTATCCAAGATGGTACTACTGGCATTATCCACATAACAACATAAATCCGCAAGAAATCGCTCATGGCGAGACCAACACAGATGCTTCCGGAAAATATGAAATTGATTTCAAGGCCCTTCCAGATACCAGCGCCGACAAAAAGAATTTACCCACCTTTAGTTATGAAGTAACGGCAGATGTGACCGACATCAATGGTGAAACACATAGTGCAACCACTTTTGTTACCGTTGGGTATCATACATTAACGGCGAATATGCATATCGCAAATCCTTTTGATAAAGATTCAAAGGAAAACAAATTGAACATCTCGACAAACAACTTGAACGGACAATTTGTTCCTGCAAAAGGAATCGTCAAGATGTACAAATTAAAAGCTCCGGAAAGCGTAAATCGTCCTAGAACATGGGCTGCGACCGATTATACGGGTTGGTCAAAGACCGAGTTTAAAAAAATGTACCCGCATGATGCATTTAGCAATGAACATGATGCTTCCACTTGGAAAAAAGGAGAACTAGTTTGGCAATCTGATTTTGACACTGAAAAATCCAAAGAAATCTCCCTTGGAAATACCAAAAAATGGCTTTCAGGAAAGTATGTGCTTGAATTGGAAACAAAAGATAAATTCGGTCAACCTGTCAAAGACATTCTTCAAACTACCTTATTCAGTCACAGTGATAAAAAGTTGGCCGATAACGAGTTGTTTCAGATCAAAACGGATAAGAACAGTTATGCCATTGGCGACAAAGTAAAAGTAACGCTGCTGTCAAGTGCACAAGATATCAACGTAACGGTGAACATTGAAAAAGACCATAAGGTTGTAGATACCAAATTGATTCATCTGAACAACAATTCAGCATCTTTTACTGTACCTGTTACCGCTGATGATTTAGGCGGATTCGCAATTACCTACAGTTTTTCAGTATACAACTATTTCCAAGCAAATAGTGTAAACATTGAAGTGCCCTACCCTAGCACTGATTTGGAAATTGAGACAATGACTTTTCGTGATAAGCTACAACCTGGAACCGAAGAAACTTGGTCCTTCAAAATTAAGGGACCGAAAGGTGATAAGGTTGCTGCCGAGCTTTTGGCGAATATGTATGATGCATCCCTTAACACTTTTCGAGGGCATTACTGGGGATTTAGCCCGCTAATAAAGCCGACATATTATACAAATCGAACCGCCAATGCATACAATTGTTTCGGAACAGGTTATTTCGACACTTATATGGATAACCAAAGTTATGGTTACACACTATATTTTGATTCGTTCAATTGGTTTGGATTATATTTTGGGCAGGGAGGATATTTTGGAAGGGAAATCCCCCGTGGTCGAAGGATGAAAAATAAACGTGTCCTAGGGGAAGTAGTGGAAATGGATAATTCTGATGTGGGGCCAGGCCAAATGAACGAAACTCCAATGGAGATGAGTGATATTGCCTTTAGAGATGAATCTGAATCTAACAAACAACTCGCCAAACCACAAACGGAAAATAAAGATGGACAAGAAAGTTCTTCGGGTGATATTCAAATCCGCAAAAACCTTCAAGAAAATGCTTTTTTCTTTCCTCATTTAAAAACAGACAAAGAAGGAAA
>QILY01000139.1 GCA_003232155.1 Maribacter sp. | reverse complement strand
GGCCATATTTTACGGTCTTTTAAACGTTCTAAATTGGTTAAAAAATCTTTAGAACGGGTCTTACTATAATTAATAACATATACCGCTATAGTATAGCCATGTTCTTGCAAATGCCTTGCCATTGCAATACCATCACCACCGTTATTACCAATACCGCAAAACAAATGAATCTTCACTTGGGCACCTTGCATTCTGGTATGAATCCAATTAAATAGCTGAACTGCAGAACGCTCCATCAGCTCATCACTTGTTATTTTTTGTTTCTCAATTGTGAATTTATCAGCAGCGTATATCTGCTCGGCGGTAAAAAGCTTCATTCAATAAAAAAAATTAACATATGCTGATGAATCCGTAAAAAATCTATCGAACATTTGATTAAGCAATCAAAAGTACTACTTTTGAGTCTTTATAAGAAGTATGCTTTTACATCAAACGGACATATCGGTAATCTTTTCTACATTGACCAAGGTTTATGGAACCACATTTGGCACCACTACCCCATTGGGGTAAACAACTACATATAGATCCGTTTTTACGTTTTTTCGCAACAAATCCAAAATAGGTGCTTTAATACAGTTACAGAATGAAGGTTTTAAAATTTGGTGGTACTTCGGTGGCCAATGCCCAAAATATAAGTCTAGTTAAAGATATTGTTTCAAATACTGAAGCAGACAAAACTATTGTAGTAGTATCTGCTTTAGGTGGTATAACCGATTTATTAATACAAACGGCCAAATTAGCTGCTACTCAAGACCAAGAATATAAATCTGTTTTAAAGCAGATTGAAGAAAGGCATATAGACACTATTAAAAACCTTATTTCAATACATGCTCAAAGCAAGGTTTTGAGTAATGTCAAGAACGAGCTCAACACCTTAGAGACTTTATTGGAAGGTGCTTATTTAATTGGTGAAATCACTCCAAAATTATCTGACAAAATCGTTAGCTATGGTGAATTATTATCATCTTATATTATAAATGAATTCTTTGTCGAACAAAAATTGAATGTTGCTTACAAGGATAGCCGAGAGCTTATTAAAACCAATGATATAAACGGAAAGGCAGCTGTTAATTTTGAGATAACCAATTCACTTTGTGCCACCTACCTTAAAGAAGTGTCTGAAAAAATTATAGTAATGGCTGGGTTCATATCTTCTTCTGAAAATGGCAATTCAACTACTTTAGGCCGTGGGGGTTCAGATTATACGGCAGCTATAGTTGCAGCAGCAATAGCTGCCGAAGTTTTGGAAATATGGACTGATGTTAGCGGAATGTATACTGCCAACCCTAAAATAGTAAAACAAGCAAAGGCCATACCCCACATCTCATATGAAGAAGCTATGGAGCTTTCGCATTTTGGAGCAAAAGTTTTATATCCTCCTACGATACAACCTGTATTATCTAAAGGAATTTCAATTATCATCAAAAATACTTTTGAACCTGATAATGAAGGCACTCTAATTACCAAAAATAAGAACGAAAAAGGAAAAACCGTACGCGGCATTAGCCATGTAGAAAACATAGCCCTTTTATCATTAGAAGGACCGGGAATGGTAGGTATACCAGGTATTTCAAAACGGTTTTTTGAAATTTTATCGCAATCAGAAATAAGTGTTGTACTCATTACCCAAGCATCTTCAGAACATTCTATTTGTGTTGGCATTTCAGCCAATGATATTGAAGATGCCATACAAATTGTAAATACTGCTTTTGAATATGAAATTGAAAGAGGAAAAATCAAACCCGTAATTGCTGAAAAAGATTTAGCAATTATCGCATTAGTAGGTGATAATATGAAGAGCCACCAAGGCTTGAGTGGAAAAATGTTCAGTACGCTTGGTAAAAACAATGTAAACATACGCGCAATAGCACAAGGAGCTTCAGAACGTAACATCTCAGCCGTAATCAAAAAAGATGATGTAAAAAAGGCCCTGAATACATTACATGAAAAATTCTTTGAAGAGAATGTAAAGCAATTAAACCTTTTTGTGATGGGTGTGGGCAATGTTGGCTCAAAATTCTTGAACCAAATTTCACAACAAAAAGAGTATTTAAAAGACAATCTTAAACTGAATATTAGGGTCATAGGTATCTCTAATTCAAGAACCATGCTTTTTGAAGAAAATAGTATCGCTCTTGAAAATTGGGAAACTTTATTGGCAAATGGGGGAAAAGCGGACAAAACAAAATTTATGAAAATCATAAATCAATTGAATTTTCGCAATAGCATATTTGTAGATAATACGGCCAGCGCAGAAATCTCGACCACTTACAACGCCTACCTAAGCAACAGTATATCAGTAGTTACCTGTAATAAAATAGCATGTTCATCTAGCTATGACAATTACAAAGAACTGAAGGGTTTAGCCCGTGAATACAATGCTCCTTTTTTATTCGAAACTAATGTTGGTGCAGGCTTACCTATTATCGATACTTTAAAACATTTGATCGCTTCGGGTGATACTATATTGAAAATTCAGGCCGTACTTTCTGGTAGTTTAAATTTTGTTTTTAATACTTTTAATAGTAGTACTACTTTTTATGATGTTGTAAAACAAGCACAAGAAGAAGGTTATACGGAACCGGACCCAAAAATAGATTTAAGCGGAGTCGATGTAATGCGTAAAATATTGATTTTGGCTAGAGAAAGTGGAAACCGATTAGAAATCGATGATATTGAAAATACTTCATTTCTTCCGCAAGAGAGCTTGGACACTTCCAATAATGATACCTTTTTTAATTCTTTAAAAGACCATGAATCAGATTTTCAAAAAATGTACTCTGATGCGGTTGCTGCTAATAGCAAATTAAAATATGTAGCCCAATTTGAAAATGGAAAGGCAAGTGTAGGACTTCAAAAGATTCCGAAAGGGCATGATTTTTATAATTTAGAGGGAAGCGATAATATTGTGTTGTTTTACACCAAACGCTACCCTAATCAGCCTATGATCATAAAAGGAGCAGGCGCTGGTGCTGATGTAACTGCATCTGGAATTTTCGCGGATATTATACGAATCGGAAACTTTTAACAAACAACATCTTTGCGAGGCACGAAGCAATCTGTACCTTATGAACACGAAATGAAAAGATTGCTTGGTTATGAAAAAATTCCTCGCAAAGACGATAAAATTGAATATATGAACCTAGACGAGATCAAAGTCTTTTGTCCAGCGACCATAGCTAATATATCTTGTGGGTTTGATGTACTTGGTGTTGCCCTAGATGCTGTCGGAGATGAAATGATAGTGCGCAAAACTCCAGAAAAAGGTATTCGTATCACAAAATTAGAAGGTCAGGATCTACCTATGGAAACATTACAAAATGTTGCAGGTGTAGCTGGTTTGGCTTTTTTAGAGGCAAGTGATTATAAAGGTGGTTTTGAAATAGAAATCTACAAAAAAATTAAAGCAGGTAGTGGTATTGGCAGTAGTGCTGCCAGTTCTACTGGTGCAGTTTGGGCTATGAACCAATTATTGGGCAAACCATTTTCGACTTCTGAACTAGTAAAATTCGCTATGGAAGGTGAACGCCTAGCAAGTGAACGCCTAGCAAGTGGTGTGGCCCATGCAGATAACGTAGCCCCTGCCCTATTTGGAGGGTTTATTTTAGTACGTAGTTATGACCCATTGGACATTATTCCGATTAAAAGTCCGTCTGAATTGTATGCAACTATCATACACCCACAGATAGAAGTAAAGACTTCCGATTCAAGAAAAATATTAAAATCTAAAATTTTATTGGCAGATGGTATTAAACAATGGGGTAATGTAGGCGGGTTAATTGCCGGTCTTTATACTGAAGATTATGATTTAATAGGCCGCTCTTTGGTAGACCATATTATTGAACCCATTCGTTCAATATTAATTCCAGGTTTTGACCATGTAAAATCAGAAGCATTGAAAGCTGGGGCATTGGGTTGTGGAATTTCAGGCTCGGGCCCTTCAATTTTTGCTTTGAGCAAAGGAAAAAGAACTGCACAAAAAGTAGGTAATGCCATGAAAGAAGTATATCAAAATATTGGTGTTGATTACGATGTACATGTTTCAAAAATAAATTCGGAAGGCATGAAAATAATAAAAAAAAGGACTGGGGACGGATGACACAATATTGAGGACAAGTAACCTAAATTTTTGAAAAATGAACAAGTTTAAATTTGAAAAGCTTATTATTTAGCAAAAAGCTATGGATTTTTGGGGAAATAATTGACCAAATAGCACTTAGCTTTCCTGATAGGGGAAAATTAAATTTAGCTTCACAAATCCATAGAGCATCTGACTAAGAGGCTGTTTTAAATATTTCAAATGAAGCATTCCATCTAATGAATATGATGAGTGCTTTTAGAAAAAACATTAAATAACTATTCGTATCATCGGTCAATTTTAAGAATAAATGAACTTTTACAGTCTAAACAAACAAGCCTCGGAAGTATCTTTCAAAGATGCAGTAATTAAAGGAATTGCTCCAGACCTAGGCTTATATTTTCCTGAGAGCATAACTCCCTTACCTGCTTCCTTTTTTGAGAAAATTGAAGAATTATCAAACCATGATATTGCTTTAAATGCGATTCATCAATTTGTAGGTG
>QILY01000121.1 GCA_003232155.1 Maribacter sp. | reverse complement strand
CCTCCCTTTAGAAAAAGGGAGGTGTCCAACTTTGTTGGGCGGAGGGTTTGAAAGCCCGAGCCAAAGTCCGTTCGCCCAATCCCCGAGTTTTTGAAGCCATGGTTTGCGTGTTCAAACCCTCCGCTTTTTGGCCATGCCAAAAACCACCTCCCTTTTTCTAAAGGGAGGAGCTTTGAGCTTTTTTACTATATTAGACCTATGAACCAAGAACGCTACATAAGACAAACCACCTTAAAGGGTTTTGGCCCAGAAGGTCAAAAAAAGCTTGCTAAGGCAAAAGTCTTAGTGATTGGTGCTGGTGGACTTGGTGTTCCTGTCTTAACTTATTTAAACGCAATGGGTGTTGGCAAAATTGGTATTGTGGATAACGATATTGTTTCAGTCACCAACCTGCATAGGCAAGTGTTATATAGCCAAGAGGATGTCGGCTATTCAAAAATTGCGATAGCTTTGAAAAAGTTGAAAACCCAAAATCCAGATACGACCTTGATTGGTTATGAGTCTTTTTTAAGTACTGAAAATGCACTCGGAATTATTGGGGATTATGATGTGGTCGTCGATGCGTCCGATAATTTTCCTACGCGATATTTGGTGAATGATGCTTGTGTAATGCTCAAAAAACCTTTTGTATACGGAGCGTTACATGGTTATGAAGGACAAGTAAGTGTTTTTAATTATAAGAACGGACCAACCTATCGTTGTCTATTTTCTAGTATGCCGAAAGAGAATGAAGTGCCCAATTGTAATGAACACGGGGTTTTAGGAATCATCCCAGGAATTATTGGAAATCTTCAAGCTTTAGAAACCGTTAAAGTCATTACAGGAGTAGGAGAGGTGCTATCAGGAAAACTATTGCTTTTCAATGGACTCGACCAATCCTATCAAAAAATAAAATTCAAATTGCAACCTGATAATTTGGCGATAACCAAATTACAGGATTTTTATGAATGGAATGACCCTTGTGAAATAGTTCCTACTGTCTCAGTAGATGACTTGCATGAATTGATGTCCTTGAAGGCACAAATTGTTGATGTACGAACGATTGAAGAGTTTGGAGACTGCCATCTTCCCGATAGTATTCATATCCCATTGAGCGAATTAGAAAGTAGTTTGGATAAAATCAATTTTTCAAATCCAGTTTATTTGTTGTGCCAATCGGGAAAGCGAAGTGAAATTGCTCTCAAACAATTACAGTCAGTATTTCCAGAAGCCACATTTTTTAGTATTTTAGGAGGTCTAAACCAGTATTTGGCTACATGCTCTTAACCATTCCCGAGCTTTTATTGTTAATGGGTGGCTTTTTAGTCATTGCAACCTTGTATTCTTCGATAGGTTTTGGTGGGGGGTCTAGTTATTTGGCCTTGTTGACATTGGTGTTCGTGAGTTTTTTTGCCATCCGTAGTATGGCCTTGGTTTGTAATCTGGTCGTAGTCTCGGGCAGTAGTTATCTGTATTTTAAAAACGGACACCTTAATTTTAAAAAATGCCTTCCTTTTGTGCTGACCAGTATTCCATTGGCCTTTATTGGGGCCCGGTTTCGCCTTCAAGAAAATACATTCTTTATAATCCTCGGAGGTGCTTTGATAATTTCTGCTTTGGCATTGATGTTTCAGACGGTACAACTTAAAAAATCGGATGAAGTGAATCCTAATTACCCGCCCTATATAACGTATTTATTAGGAGCAGGAATCGGACTTCTATCAGGAATAGTGGGCATTGGTGGAGGTATTTTCTTAGCGCCCGTTCTCAATCATATGAAATGGGATAAATCGATAAAAATTGCTGCACTGGCAAGTTTTTTTATTTTGGTGAATTCTGTTTCAGGTATTGGAGGTTTGTTGACCAAAGGTACTTTTGAACTTCCTTGGGTAGAGGCTATTGGTTTGATAGTCGCCGTATTTATTGGAGGTCAAATAGGAATTCGACTAAGCCTAAGTAAACTTACAGGTAACGGAATAAAAGCGGTTACTGCTATTTTAGTTCTTATTGTAGGTATTCGTGTTCTGCTGATTAATGGATTGCAATTGGAGTTTTGAAATTAACAACAAAATTTTCCGTTGCCCTTTTTTTATGGGTGCGAACTTCGTTTTATAACAGCCTGTCTTTGTGATTTTTTATTGAGGAAAATTACCATTTTGACCGATAAGGTATAAAAGGGTAAACTTCATTCGCAAAAAATCGACTTTTATTTTGCGGTAATATTAAAAACCCGTCAGTTTTGACAAGATTTGCGAAATCGCCTGAGCCATTTCCTTTTATGGCTTCGGCCACAAGTGTACCATTAGGTTTGCTTTCTAGAGTTGCTTCTAAGAAATAAACCAAATCAGGATTGAACTGTACATCGTTTTTAAGGGTCACGAATAATTGTTCTTGCTCAATGCCCAAAGATTTTTGCAACCAAAATTGTAAATACACATACACACATACAAATGAAGAAACAGGGTTTCCCGGAAGGGCAAAAACCTTTTTTCCCGCAGTGTTGGTGCCAAACCAAAAAGGCTTACCGGGGCGTTGCTGTATTTTATGAAAGTGTTTTTTGATGTGAAGGGTTTCTAACACATCGGGCAAGTAATCGAACTTTCCTTTTGAGACGCCCCCAGTAAAAATAAAGAGGTCGTATTCTTCTAATAATCTCGAAATGGTTTCTTCCATTTCGGCCTTGTCGTCTGCCAAATGTTGAAGGTCGGAAGAAATGCCCCATTCTTTTAGAGTTGCTTGAATTCCGTAGATATTAGACCTTCTAATTTGATGAAGTTCAGGCGTTTGATGTACAGGAACCAATTCATCTCCTGTAGAAAAAATAACCACTTTGGGCAGTTGCCTAACTTTAAGAAAAGCCTTCCCGACCGAGGCAGCGATATTGATTTCTGCACTTGACAATCGTTTTCCTTTGGGCGCGATAATTGTTCCTTTTGAAATATCAATCCCTTTAAAATGTACATTTTGTTTGTAGCTCAGTGTATCTAGATTAATTGTAGCGGTATCAGATACAATCTTTAAATCTTCATAACGAATGACCGTATCCACACTCATGGGCATAATGGCTCCGGTCATTACCTCAATACAACTCGAGGTGTCTTTTAATATTTTTTGAGGTGTGCCTGCGGCCGCTGTAGCCTCAATTTTAAATTTTCGTTGCCCCGTTTTAAAAGTGGCATGAACAATCGCAATACCGTCCATGGTTACTCTGTCGAAAGGTGGAAAATCGCGGTCTGCAATTAAATCTTCGGCTAGGTAAGCGCCAATGCAATCTTCTATATTTTTACTTTCTATCGGAAAATTGCCTTTATGCTCTTCTAAAATGGAAAGGGCTTGTTCGTAAGGGATGAAGGTATTGTTCATATGAATTGTTTCCCAAGTGTTCTCTTATGATTTTTAAGTCGGTTGTCGGCTCAACATGACAGTTTAGTCAGCCACCAATACTACTCATACTTTGCATTGCAGTTGTGGGAGCTTTACGCATTTTTTCAGCTTCAAACCCATCTTTAGGTTTTAAACGGACAATCTCACGGAACATCTGAAACACCTGAACGCATATAATCGCGAATATTGAATACACCATCATCATACAAACAACTTTTGATTTCCCCTTTGGAGGAGATCCGTAATCGATTACAGGTATTACAGAACGTTCTTGAGAAGGCGGCAATGACACCAATATTTCCTTTGTATGCGGGAACGGAAAGTAAACTTGCGGTATCACCATGTTTGCTTGGCAGTTTTTTTAAATCGGGGTACTGCTTCTTTAAGTCTGCATAAATATCGCGGGCCGAATACATTTCAACATTTTCTTTATAGCCCCCATTAAAAGGCATTTCTTCGATAAACCGAACATCAATCGGATAATCTTTCGCAAGTTCCGCAAGGGGAATTATATCTTGCGTATTAATACCTTTCATAATTACAGCATTGAGTTTGATTTTAAACCCATTATCGACCAGTATATGAAAGGTCTGCATCACTTTTTCAAAATCATCACGCCGCGTAATTTTATGAAAACGTTCTTTGTTTAGAGAATCAATGCTGAGATTGATTTTGGTAATGCCCAATTCCTTCAATTTCGGAATATGTTTTTGTAAAAGTGTTCCGTTGGAAGTAATATGGATGGATTTATAATAATCTAACCCAGCCGCATTTTCTAAAAGCTGCATAAAATCTTTACGAAGAAAAGGTTCCCCACCGGTAAAGCGAACTTTCTGAAAACCCAATCCTCCCAAAACCCGAAGCAAGCGGGTAATTTCCTCATAACTTAACAGATGTGCTTTTGGCTCGTACGGCATACCTTCCGCAGGCATACAATAAAAGCAGCGTAAATTGCACCGGTCAGTTACCGCAATGCGGACATAATCTATAGTTCTATCAATCGAATCCTTCATATTATTCCCTAGCAATTAGAATATTCAATATAGCTATTTTTCGATATATTAGAGGTGTTATTGCGGAAAAGAAAAAGACCTCTTTAGAAAATGAAAGAAATAAAATCGATTGTTCAACTCTATAACTCCTACAAAAGTTCAAACGAGAAATG
The DNA here is from genome assembly GCA_003232155.1 of Maribacter sp. Lineage (GTDB taxonomy): Bacteria > Bacteroidota > Bacteroidia > Flavobacteriales > Flavobacteriaceae > Maribacter_C. Next base: position 534 of record QILY01000121.1, on the reverse strand, counting down.
TGCTATAGCACAGGTGGTTCGTGTTGAAGAATCATCTTATCGAAGGGAGGGAGCACGAATGCTCGTTTTTGAATCAGGTGTTTTTGAGGGCGGAATTAGTGGGGGATGCCTAGAAGGCGATGCACTACAACGCTCGCAAATCGCCATTTTAAAACAGCAACCAAGCATAGTTACCTACGATACTTCCAAAGAAAAAGAAATTGGGGCAGGCTTGGGGTGCAATGGTATTATTGATGTATTGATTTCCCCTATTTCTGAAGGACCTTCCGCACTTGATATACTACAGAAATGTATTTCAAAACGTGGCGAACATATCATCGCGACAGTAACAGCTTTGAATTCTGATATTGATGGAATTACTTTGGGAAAAAGCTTTTATTATGACGCAGATTCAGCTTCATTAGAGGATTGCACCCATGACGGGTTACGAACTTTTCTACAGAATAGGATAACCGATGTCTTAGAAAACAAAAAATCAAAAACTTATCATTTTGAGTCGGAAGGGGTAAGGGCAAGTGTCTTTATCGAACTGAT
>QILY01000291.1 GCA_003232155.1 Maribacter sp. | reverse complement strand
ACCATAGACCAAGTATATGAGACCGCTCGTTTAGAGGAAGTTATCGGTGATTTTGTGCAATTGAAAAAATCAGGTTCTAATTTTAAGGGACTGAGCCCGTTTACTGATGAACGTTCGCCCAGTTTTATGGTATCGCCCGTAAAACAGATATGGAAAGATTTTAGTAGTGGTAAAGGTGGTAATATAGTAGCTTTTTTAATGGAACACGAACATTTCACCTATCCTGAAGCTATAAAGTATCTTGCTAAAAAATATAATATTGAAATAGAGGAAACCGAACGTACCGACGAACAGAAAGAAGAAGCCAATGAGCGCGAGAGTATGTATTTGGTCTCTGAATTTGCCCAAAAATACTTTTCAGAAATGTTACAGGCAACTGAACTGGGAAAAGCGATTGGAATGACCTATTTTAAAGAACGCGGCTTTACTGATGAGACTATCAGAAAATTCAATTTAGGGTATTGTTTAAATCAATGGGATGGCTTTACAATGGCTGCCTTAGATAAAGGGTATCAACTTGATTACTTGGAAAAAACAGGATTAACTATTGTCAAAGAAGATACGGCTAACCCTGCAAATTCAAGAAAATTTGATAGGTTCAAAGCTAGGGTAATGTTTCCTATTCATTCAATGAGTGGACGTGTATTAGGATTTGGAGGGCGAATTCTGACCAATGATAAAAAGGCCGCTAAATACTTAAATTCTCCAGAAAGCGATATTTACCATAAAAGCAAAGTACTTTATGGAATCTACTATGCGAAACAGGTCATTGCAAAAGAAGATAACTGTTATTTGGTTGAGGGGTATACCGATGTCATTCAATTTTATCAAAGAGGTATTCAAAATGTGGTAGCTTCAAGTGGTACAGCATTGACCCCTGAACAAATTCGATTAGTCAATAGATTGACAAAAAATATTACGGTCTTATTTGATGGTGATGCAGCTGGTTTGAGAGCATCATTACGAGGAATTGATTTGATTTTGGAACAGGGCATGAATGTCAAAGTATGCACTTTTCCTGAAGGGGAAGACCCTGATAGTTTTTCAAAAAATAATGACCTTGAAGAAGTTCGGTTGTACCTTAAAGAAAATTCAAAAGATTTTATTCAATTCAAGGCAAATTTACTGGCTGAAGAAGCTGCCGATGACCCTATTAAAAGAGCGGATACAGTTCGCAATATTGTGAACAGCATATCTAAAATTCCTGATCCGATTAAGCGTGAAATCTATATTCAAGAATGCGCCCGTATCATGAACGTTTCTGAAGAAGTGCTTTTCAGTACCTTGGCGCAGATTGGCAAAAAGAAACAAACAGACGCATCTAAAGCTGTAAAACAAGAGCAAAAAGCTTTTGATGTAGTTAAGAACGAAACTGCAACAGTCGAAAAAGTAGATGTGCAATATGAGTTAGAGCGAAAAATTATTGAAATACTCTTGCTTTATGGTGATGAACAACAAGAGTTTGAAGATTTGGTCTTAAAAGAAAATGAAGAGGGGGATTTGATTTTAGAGCCTGAGTCTTCTAAAATCAAAGTATATGAAAAAATATACTTAGATCTTCAAGAAGATGAAATTGAATTAACTAATGAACAGTTCAGAAGCATTTATATTAAATTGATAGCTGAACTTAATGAAAAAGATAATTTTTCAGTAAACACATTTCTTTCTCATTTAGATCAAGCAATGGTTTCTGAAATTTCATCTATTCTTATGGAAGAAGAAAAGTACGTATTGCATGATTGGGCACGTAAAGATATTTATCCTAAAGAAAAAAAAACAGTAATAGCGCAATTGGTAAGCGAGACCATTTTAACGCTTCGGTGTTTTTTAATCAAAAAAAGAATGTTGAAATTACAAGACAATACAAAAGATAACCAAGAGGGTAATAAAGAAACCTTAGAAGAGATTATGAATTATCTACAGCTGAACAATTTGTTGAATAAAAAGTTGAATAGGGTGTTGTCTTAATGGTAGGTCAATTATAATATAGAGCTTTTAGCTAGGCACTTTCATGAGTAAGCCTATTTTTAAGAATATTAAGAATACTTTAATCCAATAAGGAACCCTATAGCGCTAGAAATTAAAGACATTTTTTGTAATTTTTTCTAATAAAATTATTGAATTTTGACTCTATCTGAATAAACAAAAAAACCCTAGTCAAAGACTAGGGTTTTTTTGTTTATAAGTAAGTTGAAAATTAGTATAATTCCAATGCTTTTGCTTGTTGAAATAAGTCTATCATATTATCTACATTTAATTTTTTCATTAAACGAGCTTTATAGGTACTTACTGTTTTTTCATTAAGATCAAGACTTTCGGCAACATCTTTATTACGTTTTCCACTAGCCAATAATTTTAAGACTTCAACTTCTCTTGTAGAAAGTTTTCTGAAGAACCTTCTTGGTTTTTGAGTGCCTTCATCAAAAGCCAATCTTTGTGCAAGTTCATTGGTGATGAACATGTTGCCTTCACTTATCTTTCTTACCGCCGATATGATATAATCAATATCTGAAGATTTTGATAAATAACCAAAAGCACCTGCTCTTATGGTACTCAATGCATAAACATCTTCTGATTGCCCACTGTACATAAGTACTTTAACATCAGGATATTCTTTTTTCATTCTTCGTAATGTAGCTATTCCGTTTATTTCAGGAATATCCATTTCTAACATTACTACATCTGGAGCAGCTTTGTCTATTTTTTCAAATAGTTCCGTTGTTGTAGAAACATCACCAACTACTTTAAAACCAGTAGCGGTCTCTAAAACATTCTTTACGCCCATTCTTATTATTGGGTGATTGTCAGCAATTAAAACTTTAATCATTGTCGCTTATTTTTTCTATAATAAAACATTATATTGAAATGTCTATAAAGACTGACATGCAATGTAAGGCTTAATTATGTATTTCATCGACCAAAATTATATTTTTTCTGGAAATAGAATGCTTTTTGAAATAATATTCGACTAGATTACAAATTTTTAGGTTAAAGTGCTAAATTAATGCTTTATAATAGGCTGGCAGGAATCTTACAAACAGGTATGGGCAGCATTTTATGTTGATTTGCAGAGTTGAATCTGGTATAGATATTGAACACCTCTTTTTCTCTGCCTTTAAAATTGACTGCTGTTTTTCCTTCCTCTTTCATTTGCATTGCCCATTCCAATTCAGGGTAAGAGGCACCAATTTGATCTTCATCTGTTCTGTCATCTCCCCAAAGGCCATCAGTTGGGGCGGCTTGAATAATTTCATGGCTTATCCCTAAAAATTGGGCAATTTCATAAACCTGGGTCTTTAATAAATCGGCAATGGGACTTAGATCAACCCCGCCATCACCGTATTTAGTATAAAAACCAACCCCAAAATCTTCAACCTTATTTCCTGTGCCAGCTACTAAATAACCTTTTAATGCCGCGAAATAATATAAAGTGGTCATTCGCAATCGAGCTCGGGTATTGGCCAAAGACATAAAACGTTCTTCTTCATTGGCGACTTCGGGCAGTACTGAAACAAAACTATCAAAAACAGGTGTAAGGTTTACAGGTTGCTGTTGAACGGCATCATAATTTTTTATAAGCCAATCAATATGTTTGGATGCCCTGCTTACTTGACTTTCTGCTTGGTGTATAGGCATTTCAAGACATAAAAGATCTAAGCCTGTCATAGCGCACAAGGTAGATGTTACTGCTGAGTCGATTCCGCCTGAAATTCCAATGGTGAATCCTTTTATTTTAGCATTGGTTGCATAATCTTTTAGCCAATTTATAATGTAATCTATTACTTTTTCAGTTTGCATAGAAGAGAGAATTATTAAAACGTTTAACTTTGCCTATAAAAATAGAACGAAGCGATTTAATATTAAAATGTATCGGAAATTACTTTATATGAAAAGACCAGTTTTTATTGCTTTATTAATTTTATCTATCGTTTATTCGTGTAATAACACTGATAAGGTTGCTGAAGAAATTGCTAAAATCAATGTTGATTTAAAAGTATCTAGGTTTGATGAAGCATATTCTAATGCTAAAGTAGCTGACATTCCTTTATTAAAAAAAACATATCCCTATCTTTTTCCTGCACAATATGCAGATAGTGTTTGGGTGAAACAACTTCAAGACACCATTCAGATTGAACTGTTTACTGAAGTTAAAAAAACCTTTCCCGTATTTGCTGATGAGGCCGAGGAGTTGAAATCTTTGTTTCAGCACATAGCGTATTATTTTCCAGAAACTAAAACACCAAAGGTAGTTACGGTTACTTCTTATGTTGATTACAGAAATCGTGTGATTTTAGCTGATACTCTATTGCTTATAGGTTTAGATAATTATTTAGGGCCTGAACACCATTTTTACAAAGACATATCCAATTACATTGCTTTGGGCTTAGATAAGAAATTTATGGCGAGTGATGTTGCAGACGAGTTCGTCAATACTAAAGTGCAACAGTTAAGAGATCGTTCTTTTTTAGGTCAAATCATACATTATGGTAAAAAGTTATATCTAAAAGATAAATTAATGCCCAATGTTGATGATGATATAAAAATTGGATATACTGAAAAGCAGTTGGCTTGGGCTGAGGTTAATGAAGATCCTATTTGGCGAAATTTTATTGAGCAAGAGCATTTATATAGTACAGATACAAAATTGGCACAACGGTTTTTGGAGCCAGCACCTTTCTCTAAATTTGGCTTAGAACTTGACAATGAATCACCAGGCCGTATAGGTCAATATATGGGTTGGCAAATTGTTAAGGCTTTTATGGATAGGAATGAAATATCCCTTGAGCAACTTTTCAATATACCGGCAGAAGAAATCTTAAAGAAATCAAATTACAAACCCAAGAAGTAGAATATGACAAAATTGCACACTTCAGAAATTAAATTGATTGTTGGATTAGATGAAAATCGGGTTCCTGAAAAACTAAATTGGTCTGCCCAAGATGGCGGGATCGATAATGAAGAGGCAAAAGCCATGCTGTTATCGGTTTGGGATAGTAAGAAAAAAGAATCTTTGAAAATTGATTTATGGACGAAAGATATGCCCGTTGATGAAATGAAAATTTTCTTTCATCAAACCCTGGTTTCACTTTCTGATACTTTTATGAAAGCCACCCATGATGAAAAGATGACAGCAACCATGAAAGATTTTTGTAATTATTTTGAAGAGAAACTTGAATTGAAAAAATAGGTGTTGTTTCTGATTTCTTCTTTGTTTTAATCAAATGAAAAAAGTAGTAACCTTTGGAGAGATAATGTTGCGATTGGGGTGCACGACAAATTTCCCTTTTCTGTTTAAAAGAAAATCATTTTACCGGATTGTCCTCCCCCTGGGGGGCGAAGTGAATTTGGGGCAGGCCCTCCAGAAGGAGGGAAGCAGATCTAGCAAAAGCTAGGGATTCAAAGGCCCCTCCCTTCCGGGGAGGGTTAGGGTGGGGACGATTCCAAGGCGAAACTTTCTAAATCTGTTAGATTTAGGGAAATTTGTCGTGCACCCTGCGATTGTTCCCATCTGGATTTTAAAGATTTTCGCAGGCGAGTTCTTTTGATGTGGAGTATGGCAAAGGAGAGCGGTACGGTACCAAGTTGCAAACTTCGCACAGGCTAGCATTATGCAGAGTTCAATTTCAAGATAACGTACTAAAAATCATCTGAAGAAAACCCTTTGTTCACTTCGCTAATAAATTCAAAAATATCATCTCGACCAATGCCTTTTGAAGAAGAGGTGATAAAATATTTCGGGACTTCTTCCCAAACGCCTTCCAATAGTTTTTGTATATAGGTATCTACATTTTTTTCAAGGGCTTTAGGTTTAAGCTTATCTGCTTTGGTAAATGTGATGCAAAACGGAATGCCACTTTCCCCCATCCATTCCATAAATTCCATATCAACTTTTTGGGGTTCGTGCCTGACATCTACCAAAATAAAAGAGCAGACCAATTGCTTTCTTTGTTCAAAATAGTTGGTAATATATTTTTGAAACGTTTTTTTTTCTTTTTTTGATACACGGGCATATCCGTACCCGGGTAAATCTACCAAAAACCAATTATCGTTTATTTTAAAATGGTTAATGAGTTGGGTTTTACCGGGTCTGCCCGATGTTTTTGCTAAATTCTTACGCTCCATCAGCATATTTATCAACGAAGATTTCCCCACGTTAGAGCGACCAATAAAAGCATATTCAGGTATAGGCTCTTTGGGGCATTTTGCAACATCAGAGTTGCTTATTACAAAATTTGCTGATTTAATTTTCACGTTATCCTTTTTTTAAAGAGAAGGGAATGATAGAAAAGAGAAATTAGATGATAAACTTACTTTTTAACGGTAAAGTAACTTATACTAGAACCCGCGTTTTTCAAGCCAAGCATCTAGAATTTGATTAAATTCCTCAGGATGTTCCATCATAGGTGCGTGACCACATTTTTTTATCCAAGATAATTCTGAATCTGGTAAAAGTTCATGAAATAATTCAGCAACGTCTGGTGGGGTCACCGAATCATTTTCGCCCCAAATAATACAAATTGGAGTTTTCATTTTCGCTAAGTCTTTGGCCATATTGTGGCGAATGGCACTTTTGGCAATAGCTAAAGTTTTCACCAGTTTTATACGGTCGTTTACTGTAGCAAAAACCTCATCTACAATTTCTTTGGTAGCTACCGCAGGGTCGTAAAAAACGTCTTGCGCTTTCTTTTTTATAAACTCGTAATCGCCACGTCTTGGATATCCATCGCCCATAGCACTTTCGTAGAGACCAGAACTTCCAGTAATTACTAAAGCTTTTACCATTTTCGGATATAATTTGGTATGTAATAAGCCAATATGCCCACCTAAAGAGTTTCCTAAAAGAATAACATCTTTGAGTCCTTTAAATTCAATGAATTTCTCTAGAAACTTTGCAAAATTCTTTACATTGGTTTTTGCCAATGGCATATCGTAGATAGGTAATTCGGGAATCAGTACTTTGTACCCTTTTTTTGGAAAATGTTCTGATACGCCATGAAAATTACTTAATCCTCCCATGAGACCGTGCAGAATGATAATAGGTGTGCCCTCTCCTACTTCAATGTATCTAAATTTTCCTTCCGTAATAATTCTTTCTTCCATTCAGAACGCTTCTGTCTCAGTAGGCAAATATATACATTTTCATACAATACGGTGATTGCATGTCTAGGGTACAATATAGCATAAAAGAGCTTCTTTTTTATAAAATGACAAACTTTTTTGATGTATTTGATTGATTTCTATGGAAAACTTGAACCCTATTTTATTCAAAATCTATAGAATTTATCAACAAAGTGGTATTTTATGGCGTTTATCTGGTAAAATGTGGTAATATTTTCTATATATTTGAGTTATAGAATGTAAATCAACCATTTTGGATATTTTTTTCTACGGAACATATACATGTAAAGCTGATGCCAAAGGTAGGGTAATGTTACCTATTAATTTGAGAAATCAGATTAACCCTATACTTAATGAGGGCTTTGTAATAAAGCGCTCTATGACGTCTGCATGTTTAGAACTTTACCCAATGGGTGAGTGGAAAAAAGAGATTGGAGAGTTGAATACAAAGAGTAGGCATGATGATGAAGTAGTCAATTTTATTAGAAAATTTACAGCTGGTTTAAGACCTGTAGATGTTGATTCTACGGGTAGGTTGTTAATCTCTAAAGCTTTAATAGATACTGTTGGAATTTCCAAAGAGGTGGTCTTGGCCGCAATAGGAAGTTATATTGAAATCTGGGATAAAGACCTGTACGATCAGGCGATAGAAACAACAAGAGAGGAGGCAGTAGCTTTATCTAAAAAAGTCATGTTAGGAGAAAAGCCGAAAGAAGATGTATCATAATCCGGTTTTGTTACAAGAGTCCATTGACGGACTATCTATAAAAGAAAATGGAATTTATGTTGATGTGACCTTTGGAGGTGGTGGCCATTCAAAAGAAATATTGAAACGATTGGGGGTTCAAGGAAAGTTATTTGCATTTGATCAAGATGAAGATGCTTTAGATAATAGCTTAGATGATAATCGGTTTACCCTTATCAATGAGAATTTTAGATATATCAAACAGTTTTTAAAGTTCTATGGCATTCGGAAGGTAGATGGGATCTTAGCGGATTTTGGAGTTTCATCACATCAGTTTGATAAAGCAGAAAGAGGTTTTTCTACCCGTTTTGATGCTGATTTAGATATGCGCATGAGCAAGAAGAACAATATATCGGCATATGATGTGGTCAATACATATAATTATGATGATTTGCGTAAGGTACTGTTCAATTATGGTGATTTGAGAAATGCAAATGCTATGGCAGCTCGGATAATTGCAAAAAGAGAAGAAGCACCAATTCAAACAACAGAGCAGTTAAAAGATATTTTGCAGCAATTTATGCCCAAGTCAAAAGAGCATAAAATCTTGGCTCAGATCTATCAGGCCATACGTATTGAAGTAAACCAAGAAATAATGGTCATTGAAGAGTTTTTGGTGCAAACGCCAGAAATTTTAGATGCTGGCTTATCATTCATTGGAAGACCGTTTGGTAAAACGGTATATACGGGCTGGGCAATTTGAGGGCGACCCCGAAAAAGATTTTTATGGCAATATACATGTCCCTTTTAAGAAAGTTGGAGGGCTTATAGTGCCATCAAAAGAAGAGATACGATTGAATAATAGGTCGCGAAGTGCCAAATTAAGGATTGCGGAGCGATTGTAGTAAGATTCCCGCCTCTGCCTGCGGCAGGCAGGTTCGCAGAAATGAAAATAAAAGAGTCTATTTATGAAAAAAGGATTGTTGGACATATTAAAAGGAAAATTTTTGGTAAGTGACGATGCGCCCAAAAATTGGTTGTTCATCATTTTTGCATCCCATAGCGCAGATAAAAAAGTACACCAGATAGCCGCTTTAAATGAAGAAGTGAAAGAGCTGAGGAACCAATTTTTTGATGTGCATAAAGATGTGCAGCGTATGAAGCTAGAATCAAAGATTGCAGAGAAATTGTCAAATGATGAGTTGTACCCATCTGAAGTTCCGCCAAAGAAAATTAGAGTTAAATCAACTAAGTAAGGAATAAGTGGCTGTAAGTGATAAAAACATATTGAACCGCTTGTATTTTGTAGCAGCCTGTCTGCTGCTATTTGCTGGCGCAGTACTTTTTAAGCTGGTAAGCATACAAATGGTCGATGGTGATAAATACCGCGATCTTGCTAAGAAGCGCACTGTTAAAATGTTTACCATAGCACCTAATCGTGGTAACCTGTATTCAGATGACGGTAGTTTGTTGGCGACTTCAGTATCTCGATACACTATCCGTTTTGATGCGGTTACAGTGACCGATAACAATTTTAAAAAAAATATTAAGCCTTTGTCAGAAGCATTGGCAAATATGTTTGGTAAATCGGCTTCACATTATCAGCAAGTGTTAAGAAAAGCAAAGGCAAATAAAAATAGATATACCCTAATTGCTAGAAATCTTGGTTATTCTGAATATCTGGAAATAAAGAAATTCCCATTATTTGAAAAAGGACCTTATAAAGGTGGACTCATTGTTGAGCAAAAAACGGTTCGCGAGCACCCTTTGGGTAAAATTGCCGAACGTAGTGTAGGCTATGAAAATGTTGATGAAAATGGTTATTACAGTGGAGTGGGTCTTGAAAGGGCTTTTGGCAAATATTTAAGAGGTGTTGAAGGAAAGCGATTAAAGCAAAAAATAGCAAAAGGCCAGTGGAAACCCATTGGTGCGGATAATATAGTAGAGCCAAAAGATGGATATGATTTAACATCTACGATCGATATCAATATTCAAGACATTGCACATCATGCATTATTAAGGCAATTGGAAAAATATAAGGCCGATCACGGTTGTGTAATTGTAATGGAAACCAAAACGGGTGAAGTAAAAGCAATTTCTAATTTGGGTATGACCAAAGAAGGTAAATATTACGAACGCTTAAACTATGCCATTGGAGAATCACATGAGCCTGGTTCTACCTTTAAGTTGATGAGTATGGTCGCTGCACTTGAAGATAAGGTGATTGACACAAGTACTGTAATTGATACAAAAAAAGGGCGATGGAAAATTTACGATAGAACGGTTCGTGATTCAAAACATGGTGGCTATGGTAAAATATCAGCAGCTAGGGCATTTGAAGTTTCTTCAAATATAGCTTTTGCTAAAATGATACATAACGGCTATAAAAAAAAGCCCGCAAAGTTTGTTGAGCGTTTAATGAGCATGAATTTGCATGAAGAATTGGGACTTCCTATAAAAGGAGAAGGCAAACCGGTAATTCGCTACCCAGGTGATAAAGGTTGGTCGGGTATATCATTGGCATGGATGTCACACGGATACGAAGTTTCGATAACCCCATTGCAGACATTGACCTTTTATAATGCCATAGCCAATGACGGTGAAATGGTAAAGCCGAGAATGATTAAAGAAGTCAAAGAATGGAACCGCACCATACGTAAGTTTGAAAAAGAAATTATAAATCCATCCATCTGTTCTAAAGAAACTGCTTTCAAAGTTCAGCAAATGTTGAAGAATGTGGTAGAGAAAAAACATGGTACGGGTCATGGAATGTACTCTGCTAATTTCTCTATGGCAGGTAAAACTGGTACTGCCCAAAAAAATTATAGGGACAAGACAAGTGATAAGTTTGGTTACATATCAACATTTGTGGGTTATTTTCCTGCGGATGAACCCAAATATTCATGTATTGTGGTCATTCATGAACCTGATAAAAGTGTGGGGTATTATGGTGCCGATGTATCGGGGCCTGTATTTAAATCGGTTGCTCAAAAAGTATATGCGACTTCTCCTTTGATTGATGAAGTCGATACGTTTCAGACGGAAAACAAAAAATTAGATGATGCCTATCAAAACTACTATGCTGAGGTTCAGAAAAAACATAAGAAAATACCTAATGTAAAAGGCATGTGTGGTATGGATGCCATATCAATATTAGAAAACCTAGGTATTACTGTTGAAGTGAAAGGTAATGGTAAAGTAAAGAAGCAATCAATTGCCCAAGGTACCGACATCAATACCGTAGATAAAATAATATTGGAACTCTCGTGAAGTTGTTAAAAGACATATTATATGGGGTTAGTTTATCTGCTGTAAGCGGGTCAACAAATGTGATGGTGAATGCTGTTCATTTTGATTCACGTAAAGTTGGGATGGATGATGTGTTTATAGCTATTAGAGGTACTTTGACCGATGGCAATAAATATATAGAGAGTGCCATCAATTCTGGCGCAAAAGCGATTGTGAGTGAAGAGCTTCCTGAGCAAATGGTCAATGAGATTACATACGTGCAGGTTGGTAATGCTAATAAGGCCTTAGCCATAATGGCATCTAATTATTATGACAATCCATCCAAAAATTTAAAGTTGGTGGGTATAACCGGTACAAATGGCAAAACAACTGTTAGCAGTTTATTGTATCAATTGTTTAAAAAAGCAGGTTACAAAGTAGGATTAATATCTACTATAAAAATTATGGTAGATGATGTAGAACACAAAACCACCCATACTACGCCTGATGCTTTGGTAATCAATAAACATTTGGCTTTGATGAATAATGCCGGAGTTGAATATTGCTTTATGGAAGTGAGCTCGCATGGTATTCATCAAAAAAGAACGGAAGGTTTGGTTTTTGAAGGGGCAATTTTCACCAATTTGTCACACGATCATTTAGATTACCACAAAACCTTTGCTGAATATAGAGATACTAAAAAGGTATTGTTTGACAACTTACCTAAGAAGGCATTTGTCATTTCTAATATAGATGATAAGAACGGTTTAGTGATGCTGCAGAATACCAAGGCCAAAAAGTATACATACGCCCTTAAAACTTTTGCTGATTATAGGGCTCAGATTTTAGAAAACCAATTTGATGGCCAATTATTGAAAATAAACGACAATGAACTTTGGTCAAAGCTCATAGGTAATTTCAATGCCTATAATATGCTGGCCATTTATGCTACAGCAGATTTATTGGGGCTCGAGAAATTAGAAATATTACGATTGTTAAGTGAATTGGAAAACGTTGACGGGCGCTTTCAATATTACATATCAAAAGAAAAAATCACGGCTATAGTCGATTATGCCCATACTCCGGACGCGTTAAAAAATGTGCTTGATACTATCAACACATTGAGAACTGGAAATGAAAACGTCATCACCGTTGTGGGGTGTGGTGGCGATCGTGACAGGTCTAAGCGTCCGGTTATGGGTCATATCGCTTCAGCAATGAGCAATAAGGCCATTTTTACATCTGATAACCCTCGTACTGAATCGCCCACAGCTATACTTGAAGAAATTGAGGGCGGCGTTGAACCACAAAATGCGAATAAAATTTTATCCATAGAAAATAGAGAACAAGCCATAAAAACAGCCTGTCAATTGGCTTTGGCGAATGATATTATTCTGGTTGCTGGTAAAGGGCATGAAAACTATCAAGAAACCAATGGAAAACGAATTGATTTT
>QILY01000141.1 GCA_003232155.1 Maribacter sp. | reverse complement strand
TATAAGTTCCCCTATCTTTTGAAAGATTTAAATATCGAACGTGCCAATCAAGTTTGGCAGACTGATATCACTTACATTCCTATGCTTCGTGGATTTATGTACATGAATGCAATAATCGATGTTTACAGTAGAAAAATACTGAATTGGAGCATTTCTAATTCTATGGACAAACAGTGGTGTATTGAACTATTAGAAGACACCATTGCCGATTATGGTGTACCTGAAATACATAACTCCGATCAAGGGTCCCAATACACCAGCACCCAATATATTGAAGTACTCAAGGAGCATGGGGTTCAAATATCAATGGACGGTAAAGGAAGGGCTTTGGATAATATTTATATAGAACGTTTCTGGAAGTCGATCAAATATGAAAAGATATATCTTAACCCTCCCAACGGAGGTCTTGATCTATATCAAATGGTAAACGAGTATATTGAATTCTATAATATCAAAAGAAGACAGCCGCCAAATCAAGTGTATGCAACTAAGAAAATTGCATCATAATAAACTAAGTAATACATTTAAACTGTCCTACAGATTGGGAGTATTGTACTATTCCTGTATAGGTAATTCCTGTAATTTTTCCGTGTGGGAAATCGGTAATTTTAGACCATTCTCTTTTTTCATATTTATAAATAGCATCCTCAGTAGAGACGCCTATTTTACTATAGGCAAAGGAAGCAAAGGTGAAACTTGTGATTTTTCCATGTGGGAAATCAACCATTTTAAACCAATCATCATCTTCGTAATTATAAATAGCGTTTTCTGAAGCTACTCCCAAACGATGTAGATGCATACCTGTAAATTTTATACTGGATATTTACCGAATGGAAAACCAACTATTTTAGACCATTCTTCATTTTCATAATTATAAATGGCATCCTGAGTAGAAATTCCAAAACTTTCAAAAGTGCCATCATCTATATAGATAACACTTGTTAATTTATTGGAACTACTGGAGCTTTGGCAACTTATTATAAGAAGTGAAAGAATACTATAAAAAAGAATCTTTTTCATTTTTGTATTTAAATAAAAAGGGCTAGTTAATTTACAATAAACTCACTAACCCTTTTCAAAACTAACTCAAATAATTAATATCCTGGGTTTTGATCTATACCTGGATTAAATGCAACAACCTGTGTTGGTATTGCATATATCCTTTTGGCAGGATCGGCAGATGTTTTACTTTCCCAAGTATCTTCCCATTTTCCAAATCGGATTTGGTCTGTTCTTCTATGGTATTCCCAATAAAATTCGAATCCTCTTTCATCTAAAATATCTTGAAGAGAAACTGAACCGAGGTCAGCAGGAACAAGACCACCTTGTCGTCTAGCAGCTCGTACTGCATTTATATCTGCTAATGCACCACCAGCATCTCCAGATCTAAATTTCGCTTCTGCTCTATTTAAATAGGTTTCTGCCAATCTAAAAACTGGAATATCAACATCTGTATCGGTTCTGTTTCTACTAGCTATATCTATTTCCCATTTTAGTACACGAACACCGGTAGTCTGGCTACCAGATAGATATGCAACCTCTCTAGTATGAATTGCAAGTTCATTTCCTTTAGTTATCGTTGCGCTAAATACAATGTCTTGACCTCCATTAACATAATGATATCCTCTTAGAGCGTCTACTTGACTATCTTCAACATAAGGGCCAAATTGTATTCCATTTAAGAAACCTCTATTAACAAATGGAACTCCTGCTGCAGGCACTGTCCATCTTACTCTAGGTAACATAGCTGTCGTTTTTACTACAGGATCGTTTCCTATTAGTATATCACCAGTAACAAGTTCAAGATTATGCCTACCTTCTGTTCTTACAATACCTTGTGGGTCTGCAGCTTGGTCAACTATATCAGTAAAAAACATAGTCAGGGGCAACGCTTGTAATTGCTCTAAAATATTGCCGTTATCTATCAAACCAGGGACACCGACAACATTCTCGAATTCAATTTCTATTTCTTGTTTAAACAGTCTAGAGTCTCCTGGAGTCCATGTATCGTAAAACTCAGCAAGTGTACATCCAGCATCAGAGCCTCCAAGGTAGGCTCCACCACGAGTTAGGTCTGTAAGTAATAAGCCTCTAGACATTCCATTGGTAGCATTACGAGTAGCACTATCTCCTCCTAATACCGGTGCAGAATTTGTTTCATTTCTGATTGCAAAAATAATCTCCTGATGATTTTCGTTAGTTGTATTAAACATAGTGAAATAATCATTCCCTTCAAGTGTATGAAGACCTCCTGAAATAATTTCATTAGACAAGTTAATTACCTTAGCCATATCTGCATTATCAAAAGCAGGAGTACCAGTACGATCCGTATAGACAGCTTTGTTTAAATACAAACGTGCTAAAAGTGATTTAGCAGCATCTTGTGTAAAGCGAACTGTATTCTTCTCATTAGATAGATTTGGCATTGCCGATTCTACAACAGAAATTATTTGAGCAACAGCGGCTGCTCCTTGTAATATCTGAGCAGGCTCATCAAAATTAATATTATCTGTGATTTCTCTAAAAGGAACAACATTAAAGTTATCTAACGCCGTCATCATATAAAATCCTAATAAAGCAGTAGCTTCTGCTTGTGCTTGTGAGCCATCTGGTAAAAGGTTAATAGCCGATAATGATCTACCTATTCCAGATGTTGAAAAATCCCAAACTCTAGTGCTGTATGGATGATCGGGACCCCACGAATGTTGTTGAAGAAATTGAAAAACTCCACCGTCAAACCAATCGCTTAGGCGTAGTGGTAACATCCCTTCATCAGTAGAATAAACCGATGTAGCGAATAAAGATCTGTGACCATACAAATCCCTTAAACTACTGTAGCTAGGTGCCAAAATCGCATCCTGAGAGGTGCCTGTAGGAGGAGTGTCTCCTACAATTTCATCAAATACTTTTTCGTCTATGTCGCAAGACTGAAAACTGAGTAAAAGTATTAAGCTGTAAATAAAATGTTTAATTTTCATAGTATATAAAATTTAAATTATAATTGTTAATTCATTTATATTGTTTTAATTGATTGAGATATTTAAACCAAATAGAATAGTGCGGGTAGACGGAAAAGCTCCAAAATCTACACCTCTTACGTTGCCTCCTTGGCTATTTACCTCTGGATCGAAACCTGAGTAACCTGTTATTACAAATAGGTTTTGTCCAGTAATATAAACTCTAGCTTTTTTTAACCATTTAAGATCAGCAGCAGCAAAGTTATAGCCTATTGAAGCATTATTAAGTCTTAAATAACTTCCGTTTTCTAAAAATCGAGACGATGTTTCTATTGGAGTTGATCCACTTTCTGCAGCGTCTAAAAACTCTGTAAAGACATTATTTCTCTCCACAATTAGAGATTGTGCACTAGAAAATATTCTTGCTGTATTATTAAAAATATCATTGCCTGCCGAACCATTAAAATTCAAGGATAAATCCCATTTTTTGTAGTTGGAATTAAAATAAAAGCCATAAGTATAGTCCGGTATAGCATCACCAACTATTTCTTTATCATCACTTAGTACTTCTACTCCATTTTCAAACCCTAAAAATCGTTTCATATAGAAAGCTCCAGATGATTCTCCTTCACGAAAAATACTACTAGTCTCACCAGTAGCTCCAGGTGCTGTAATAGCACCTATTAGAATATCGGCAGCTAAGTTTTTAATTTCATTATCTAAAAATGCAATATTTCCTCCAAAATCTAAATTAAAGTTTTCAGTTCTTATAAGCGTAGCATTTAATGCAAATTCAAAACCAGTATTTTCAATTTCTGCATCAGAATTAATAAACACTGTACTTACAATTGCTGGTGATTGTGCTGCTACCTCTAAGAATAAATCTTTTGTATTTTTAGTAAAGTAATCGAGTGTACCAGTAACTTTACCATTGAAAAGACCCCAGTCTAAACCGAAATTGGTTTGGGTGGTGGTTTCCCATTTTAAATCGGGGTTTGCTGTTCTTGCTGCAATTAAACCATTAGTTAAATTATCACCAAAATTAAATCCAGCACTAGCGGAAGTCACAAAAGAAGCTTGTGTAAGCTTAACAGGAATAGCTTGATTTCCCGTTTGACCCCATCCTAAACGCAATTTTAAATT
>QILY01000190.1 GCA_003232155.1 Maribacter sp. | reverse complement strand
TCCAACAAGGATTGCCCCCGCAATTATAAAATCTGAATTTAAGAACGTTATTATAAGCAGTAAAAATGCCGTAGAATCTTTATTGACGCATACTACTGCCGATCAATTAAAGTTTGAAAATATCTATTGCGTTGGCCGAAAGACCAAACGCTTGATAGAAAATACTATTGGTCCAGTAACCCATGCTGCAAGTAGCGCTAAAAAATTATCAGAATATTTAGTCGAATATATTGAAGGTACCGAAGTGACCTACTTTTGCAGTAATATACGGATGGATGATTTGCCATCGATTTTAAACGAGAATAATATTACCGTAAATGAAGTAGAAACATATAAAACCAAGCTTTCATCTATAAAAATACCTGAAACTATTGAAGGTGTTTTGTTTTTTAGTCCGTCTACGGTAAACAGTTATCTTATTGGGAATACAACGAATAAAATCGCTTACTGTATAGGCGAAACCACGGCCACCGAGGCGCGAAAGCATTTTGAGACCGTACATGTTGCTAAAATGCCCGATGTAGAAGGTGTGATTGCTTTGGTGAACGAAAATTACAAAAAATAACGTCTTTGCGAGCACGGCGAAGCAATCTGTTGAACCAAATACCAAGCTTAAACAGATTGCTTCGTCGCCAAAAGCTCCTCGCAAAGACGAATGAAAAGTAAAATATGATTAAGGTTTCCTCCTTCACGGAAATGACAAAAAAATTATGATTAAGAACGATTTATTTTTAAGAGCCCTAAAAGGAGAAACTGTTGAAAGACCTCCTGTTTGGATGATGCGACAGGCTGGCCGTTATCTTCCCGAATTTATGGAAATACGGAAAAAGTATGATTTCTTTACACGTTGCCAAACCCCAGAATTAGCTTCTGAAATAACCGTACAACCTATCCGTAGGTATGGTATGGATGCCGCCATTCTATTTTCTGATATTTTGGTTATTCCGCAAGCAATGAATATCGAGGTTCAAATGAAACCTGATTTTGGCCCCTATTTACCAAACCCTATCCGTTCGCAAAAAGATTTAGATTCTGTAATTGTACCTGATGTAGATGTTGCCTTAGATTATGTGATGCAAGCCATAAAGGCTACAAAAGAAAAGTTGAATGACGAGGTGCCATTAATTGGTTTTGCAGGTTCTCCATGGACAATTTTGTGTTATTGCGTACAAGGGCAAGGCAGTAAAACTTTTGACAAAGCAAAAGAACTTTGTTTTACACAACCTCTTGTTGCCCATGAATTACTACAAAAAATTACAGACACCACAATTGCATATTTAAAAGCAAAAGTAAAAGCAGGTGTAGATGCTGTACAGGTTTTTGATTCATGGGGCGGAATGTTATCTCCTGTAGATTATCAAGAATTTTCATGGAAATATATTCAACAAATTATTGATGCTTTAAAAGATGAAGCCCCCGTAATTGTATTTGGAAAAGGATGCTGGTTTGCCTTAGGCGATATGGCTAAATCAGGTGCTGCTGCTTTAGGTATAGACTGGACATGCTCTGCAAGAAACGCCCGTTATTTAACCGGTGGAAATATTACATTGCAAGGTAATTTTGACCCTGCGAGATTGTTATCTCCTCCATCTGATATCAAAAAAATGGTCACACAAATGATTAATGAATTTGGCAAGGATAAGTATATAGTCAACCTTGGACACGGTATTTTGCCCAATATTCCTGTAGAAAATGCAAAAGCATTTATTGATGCGGTGAAAGAATATAAAACTCCTTAAATTTCAAAGAAAATACTAGGTCAGTATGTTTTTAGAATTTGACAACTATTATATAGACCCTATCCAAGAAAAAGATGCTTGGCGGTTATGTGATTTCATCATTGCAAATGAAGACCGTTTGCAACGCTTTTTTCCTGGAACTTTAGCGCAAAACCTTAGCCCTGACCTATCAAATATTTTTGTTAAAAAAAAGACCGCACAATGGGCTGCTAAAGAAGAGTTTCTATATCTTTTAAAAGAGAAAGAAAATCACACCATCATAGGCATGGTATATGTCAAAGAATTGGATTGGGATAAAAAACAGGGAGAATTAGCCTATTGTATGGGCTATCAATATGAAGGCAAAGGTTTTACAAGCCAAACTGTAGTTGCAATTTCTGATTGGGCTTTACAAGAATTACAATTGAATACTTTACAGATTATTGCCCATAAAAGTAATATAGGCAGCGTCGCAGTCGCCAAAAAATCTGGCTATATATGGCAAAAAGTGTTGCCTAATGCCCATACACCACCAGGTGAAAACTCACTTGATATGGAATTGTATGAATTGAAAGCTTAAAAAACCAAGACCTGCAAATAGATGAACAAATTTGACAAACACATAAAAGACAAATTCTACACCTACATTCAAAACCTTCAGAACACCATTACCTCAAAATTGGAAGAATTAGATGGTAAAGCCAAATTCCAAGAAGATATCTGGCAACGCACTGAAGGCGGCGGCGGTAGAACCCGAGTTATTGAAAATGGCGATATTTTTGAAAAAGGAGGTGTAAATATCTCTGGAGTGCATGGTGTCTTGCCTAAAAGCATGCAAACTTATTTTGGAGTTGAAGATGCCGATTTTTATGCCTGTGGATTGAGTTTGGTCCTGCATCCTAAAAACCCAATGGTACCCACAGTTCACGCAAATTGGCGATATTTTGAAATGTATGATAAAGAAGGAAAACTAGTAGACCAATGGTTTGGTGGCGGTCAAGATTTGACTCCATACTATCTGTTTGATGAAGATGGAATTCATTTTCATACCATATGCAAAGAAGCTTGCGATAAGCACCATCCAACTTTTTATAAAAAGTATAAAGAACGATGTGATGAATACTTTTGGAATACCCATAGAGATGAGGCTCGTGGTATAGGCGGACTCTTTTTTGATTACTGTAAAACATCCGATGGGATGAACATGCAAGATTGGTATAATTATGTAACAGAAGTAGGTAATAGCTTTTTAGAAAGTTATATGCCCACCGTTCTAAAAAGAAAAGACCTAGAATACACTAAAGAACAGAGAGATTGGCAAGAAATTCGACGTGGGCGTTATGTAGAATTTAATTTGGTCCATGATAAGGGTACTCTGTTTGGTTTGAAAACGAATGGACGGATGGAAAGTATTTTGATGAGCCTACCGCCACATGTGCAATGGCGCTATAATCACCAACCTGAAAAGGATAGTGAAGAAGAAAAATTGTTGAAGGTATTGAAAAAACCTAAAGACTGGGTTTAGCCTAATTTAGTATAGAAAAATAATACCGCATGGCGAAGAAAGGGAAAGCAAAAAACACAGTAAACAAAGCCAAGCACAGCAAACTTTTGAACAGAAAAAAGAACAAACTCAAAAAAGAGGCTGAGCTTCGTAAAGAACGTCTGGCAGAAATTATAGAACAAAGCCAGCAAAAAGAGAATTAGAATAGTTATGGGAACAAGAATATTTTTTCTTTTATTATTGCTTTGGGCTGTAGTAGTCATATCCTCTTGTAACAACAAAACAAAAAGTGATATTGACATTGAATTCGTTCAAGACACCTTAGGTATAGGGTATACCTATTGGTGGTCAGAATCAGGGCCTTTTATAGGCAATTGTGGTGATGGGATTGCTTTGGCCTTTACAGGTACAATTGT
>QILY01000234.1 GCA_003232155.1 Maribacter sp. | reverse complement strand
TTTTCTGCTAAAGTACCTTGTGGCGTAAGTTCTACATCTAATTCACCACTGAGCATTTGGCGCTCAAACTCATCATTCTCGCCTACGTATGATGATATCATTTTTTTTATCTGCCGCTTTTGTAGCAATAGGCCAAGGCCAAAATCATCAACACCGGCATTGTTAGAAATACAAGTAATATCTTCAACTCCTATATTCACCAATTCGGCAATGGCATTCTCAGGAATACCGCATAGACCAAACCCGCCCAACATTAACGTCATTCTATCTTGAACCCCTTTTAGGGCTTCTTTTACGCTTGGCACAACCTTACGAATCATATATGTATTTTTTTTGAAGGAAATTCAATTTCCAATAACACCACTAATTTAATGTTTTTAACCCGGATTATGCATTAGAACTTCGTAATGAGGTTCTAATGCATAATCCGGGGTTAATGAAGCTGTTTAATAGAAAATGCCTTGACTTTCTGAAAGTCAAGGCATTTATTTTATATAAGATTCAATAATTTAGAAATCAATCTCTTCTAAATCTTCATCGGAATCCGAATTATTATTAGCATCAGCTCGCATTTTGTAACAATCTACCCGAATCGATAAATTATTAGGTTTTGGAAACGCTCCTTTCGAAATTCCCAGCTCTTCATTCTCATAGTTCTTCTTCATATACAAGCCCCAAATAGGCAAAGCCATTGCAGCACCTTGGCCATAAGTAATACTTTTAAAGTGTATGGACCTATTATCGCCACCTACCCATACACCAGTAACCAAATTAGGAACCATACCCATAAACCAGCCATCACTTTGGTTTTGTGTAGTACCTGTTTTACCTGCTATAGGGTTTTTGAATTCATACGGATACCCCGTAATTATTTCTTTGTATACGGTTGTATTTTTCTGATAGATATGTCTAAGCCTAGTTCCGGAACCTCCTTTTGTAACACCTTCCATTAAATTTAACATGGCATAGGATACATCTTTGCTCAATACATCTTTGGTCTCTGGTATATATTCATACAATACCGTACCGTTCTTATCTTCAATACGGGTAACCATAACTGGTTTTACATATACCCCTTGGTTAACAAAAGCGCCGTAAGCACCAACCATTTCATAGACATTTGTACTAGAGGTACCCAAAGCTATTGCGGGCACTTCTAAAATCTCTTTGGTAAATCCTAAATTCCGTACTATGGAAACTACCGATTTTGGGCCTACTCTATCAATTAATTGTGCTGTTATTGTATTTACTGAATTGGCCAAGGCATGTTTAAGCGTGTAGTTTTTACCCGAATATTTGTTATCTGCATTCTTAGGGCACCACGGTTCTGGGTTACCGTGTTTTCCAGCTTCGATACAATATTGGGTGTCAGGCAAAGAATCACAAGGCGAATATCTTAATTGATCTATAGCGGCTGCATACACAAAAGGTTTAAATGTAGAACCGGCTTGTCGTGCCCCTTGAATAACATTATCATATTGAAAATGTTTGTAGTTAATACCTCCGACCCAAGCTTTTACATGACCTGTTTGCGGTTCCATTGACATCATTGCAGTTCTTAAGAAGGTTTTGTAATACCGAATGGAATCTAAAGGAGTCATTACCGTATCTTTTTCTCGTATCTCACTTTTCCAATCAAACACGGTCATTTCTCTTTTTTTGGTAAAGGATGCCCGAATATCTTTCTCAGATTTCCCTTCTTTTTTCATCTGGCGCCAACGGTCTGAAATTTTCATCGCACTTTCTAAAATGCGATTTATTTCACTCTTGTTAAGATCTAAAAAAGGAGCTGTTTTATTACGGTCCGGTGTATTTTGGTTAAAGAATTCCGCTTGCAAGTTTGCCATGTGTTGGTCAACAGCCTCCTCAGCATTCGCCTGCATTCGAGAATCTATAGTAGTGTAGATTTTTAATCCATCTAAAAACAAATTCCATTTATCACGTTCGCCCTCTAGTGCCGGTTTTGGGTTTTTCTTTATCCATCCGTTCATAAACCGCTGTAAATACATTCTGAAATAAGTCGCTAGACCGTCTCGATGTGATTGCGGATTAAAATTAATATCCATTCTTAAGTTCTGAAGCGAATCTTTTTCTTCCTCAGTGATATAATTGTATTTGGCCATTTGAGCAAGAACAACATTTCTTCTTTCAGTGACCATTTCTTCTCTTCGAAGTGGATTAAAAAGGGATGAATTTTTCAGCATTCCTACTAAAACAGCCGATTCTTCTGTTTTTAACTGTTTCGGCTCTTTTCCAAAATAAATTTTAGATGCTGACTTAATACCGTCGGCATTGTTGCCAAAATCATAAATATCGAGATACATACGTATAATTTCCTGCTTGGTATATTGAGTTTCTAAACGGATTGCTAAAACCCACTCTTTAACTTTTTGTAATAAGGCTTGTGTCTTTTTTTCTTTTTCCCTTGCTCCTATGAACAATTGCCTTGCTAATTGTTGTGAAATGGTGCTGGCCCCTCCTTTTTTACCTAAGTAAGCAATTGCCCTTAATGTTCCTCTTGCATCAATACCAGAATGTTCGAAATATCTAACATCTTCAGTAGCAACTAAAGCATTCACTAAATTTTCTGGAAGATCTTTAAACGTAACCGGAGTTCGATTATCATCTAAATAATATTTTGATAATAATACTCCATCACCAGAAATTACTTGAGAAGCTAAATTGGTCTGAGGGTTTTCTAACCTTTCGAAAGTTGGTAATTCTCCTAACCAACCCTGTGATGCTGATAAAAAAACTAGCGCACCTGCTAAACCACCGGTAATGAACAAAACCCAGAACCATTTGATAAATTTGAAAAAGTTGTTCGTCTGCTTTTTCTTGACGGCCTTTGCCATATTCTATTCTTTATTACTTTTTGCAATTTCGAAACCTACATCAGTGATTCCTTCTAAATTTACTACTCCGTTTACATTACCATTTTTACGCATGGCATGCGATATTTGTAAAGTATATACGCCTGAAGTAGAGAAAACGATGTTCTCTTTATACCATAATTTATTTTCTTTGATGCTACCATAGCCTTTGCCCAACCACGTACCATCGGGCATTGCCATCTTATACTCCAAAGTATCGGTCACAGTCTCTCCTGTAGGGGAAGTCATTTCAGCAATTAAAAAAAGATTATTGTACGGAAAACTTTCGTCATTTCTGACATTGATGAATATATCATGCTTCTGAATAGTATCCATCTCAGAAAAACTGAACTCTAGAACCATATCTTTGTTCCAAGAACCATTATCTGTGGCACGGTATTCCGATTTCACAAGGGCTGAATCACATGATACTAACATTAAAAGAAGTAAAAGAGCATACAGACTTCTAGTCATTTTTTGGTCTATTGCGTTTTTTTGAATTGTTCGGGTTATTCCCTTTATTAGGAGTATACGTATTGTTCTTAGCACCACTATTTGCAGTTGCTTTAGATTTACGGTTTTTATTTCGATTCCGGTTTCTACTATTCTTACTGCGTTTAGGTTTATCAAAACGGGTAAGACTGTCTTGGCCCACTACATTTTCGAAAACAACTTTATCTTCAATACTATCTTCGATAGTATATTCTTCTAAACTAGTTACTTTTTCTTTGTTTTTGTTCTTTAAAAGAATTTCTTGTACTTGTTC
>QILY01000077.1 GCA_003232155.1 Maribacter sp. | reverse complement strand
TTATCAATGTCATAAACAGGGTTCATTTCAGCAATATCCATACTTATTAGTTTTTTAGAATCGATAATGATTTTTAAGGTTTCTAAGACAACGTTTGGCGAAAAACCTATAGGGGAAGGAGCGCTGACTCCTGGTGCGTAAGCTGATGAAAACCCGTCGAGGTCAATAGTAGTATATATATAATCGACCTTATTTATAAATTCAAAAATTTCATGTTTTATAGCATCAATATAACTTATGTTAAATTGTGCGTTTTCGATAAAATCAACGCTAAGTTCTCTGGCAGTTTTTAATAGTGCCTTATCATTGGCGTCTTTTCGAACGCCCAAGCATAAATACTTAAATGACGAACCATTTTTTTTGCAATCTTCAGCAATTTGATAGAATGGAGTGCCCGAATGGTTTCCATTTTCATTCGAACGCAAATCAAAATGTGCATCAAAATTAATAATACCTATTGTTTTTTCAGGTGTTATAAAATCTCGTATTCCATTATAATGGCCATAGGCAATATCATGCCCTCCACCGATAATTATTGGAAACGCATTTTGTTTTAATAATTGTGATACTTTTTCGGAAAGATGTGCCTGAATGTTTTCAAGTTTACCATCAAGAAATTCTAATGTTCCAGCGTCAATTAAAGCAATGTCATCCTCAAGATGATTGGGTAATTTTGCAAGTGCTTTTCGAATAGCGTCTGGACCTTCAAAAGCTCCTATTCTTCCTTGATTTCGTTTCACTCCTTCGTCACAAGCATATCCCAAAAGGGCTAAGCTTTTTTTTGATGAACTAGGAAGTGAATCCCTTTCTAGATTGATACATTGAACCTTCTCGTGCAAATAGAGTTGTTGACCAGATTTTCGACCAGTCCATAGTTCAGTATTTGTTTCTAGATATCGGTTCATATTTCTTTTTTAAGAATTTCCCTCCTTTTTCAGGGAGGGGAATGAATTCCGCAATGGGGAAGAAAGGGGCTGGTAAAACCCGAGCTATTGTTTTAACCTCAAACCTTGGTGTTCTGAGACTAAGGCATTGTAAAAGAATAACTCATTCGTTTTGACTTGCTATTTTATCTTTATTTTTTGTTAAAAAATAGAACCGTAGCTATGGCTATGCTTAGATTTTTTGCCTCAAATAAAAACAAAATTTCTGTGTCAAATTCGAAGCACTTATTCTTTTACAATGCCTAAGGCTTGGACTTTCAAACCCTCCGACTTTTGGCTTTACCAAAACCCACCTCCCTTTTTCTAAAGGGAGGTGGTGCCCCTAGTTAAACAATTCATCTAGCAATTCATCTTCTACTAAGTTAGGCAAAGTAACTTTAAGCTCGGGCGTGCGTTGCATTTCTCTTTTGATAGCAAAAAGTGCTTCCTCATTTCTGGCCCAACTTCTACGCGATATTCCGTTATTCACATCATAGAACAACATATTTTTTAGTTTTCTAGATGCATCTTCAGAACCATCTAATAACATTCCGAAACCCCCATTGATGACCTCGCCCCAGCCTACACCGCCGCCGTTATGAATAGATACCCAGGTAGCGCCTCGAAAGCTGTCGCCAATAACATTGTGTATGGCCATATCGGCCGTAAACTTGCTGCCATCATATATATTGCTGGTTTCCCTGAACGGTGAATCGGTGCCACTTACATCATGGTGGTCCCTACCCAAGACTACAGGTGCCAAAAGTTGTTCTGAGCGCACGGCCCGGTTAAAAGCTTCGGCGATTTTAGCACGTCCTTCAGCATCGGCATATAAGATTCTAGCTTGAGAACCTACTACCAATTTGTTTTGCTCTGCTTCTTGGATCCATTTGATATTATCTTGCATTTGCTGCTGAATTTCATGGGGGGCAGTGATTTTTATTTCCTCCATAACTTTCAAAGCAATAGCATCGGTCTTTTGCAGATCTTTCGGGTTTCCTGAGGTGCAGACCCAACGAAAAGGACCGAATCCGTAGTCAAAACACATGGGGCCTAAGATGTCTTGTACGTACGATGGATATTTAAAATCGATAGTATTCTTCGCCATGACATCTGCTCCCGCACGTGAAGCTTCTAATAAAAAGGCATTGCCGTAATCAAAGAAATAGGTTCCTTTTTCAGTATGATTATTAACGGCAGACACATGTTTTCTTAAAGATTTTTGGACTTTTACTTTAAACTGAGACGGATTTTCACTCATCATCTGATTGGCTTCTTCAAAAGACAATCCAACAGGGTAATAACCTCCCGCCCACGGATTATGCAATGAAGTTTGGTCTGATCCTAAATGAATGAAAATGTTTTCAGTATCAAATCGCTCCCAGACTTCAACAACATTACCGATAAAAGCTAATGAAACAACTTCTTTTTGTTGGATGGCTTTTTTAGTTCGAGAAACCAATTCCTCTAAATTATCGATCAACTCATCGACCCAACCTTGTGCATGCCTTTTTTTCGCTGCCGCGGGATTAACTTCTGCACATATCGTAATGCATCCAGCTATATTTCCGGCTTTAGGTTGTGCGCCGCTCATACCTCCCAAACCAGCGGTCAAGAATATTTTTCCTGCTGGATTTTCATCCTTCTGTAAAACCTTTCTAAAAGCGTTCATTACGGTAATCGCTGTCCCATGAACAATGCCTTGCGGACCAATATACATATAGGAGCCTGCGGTCATTTGCCCATATTGGGTAACACCCAGGGCATTATATTTTTCCCAATCATCAGGTTTGGAATAGTTGGGAACCATCATACCATTCGTCACCACAACTCTGGGCGCTTCTTTTGAAGAAGGAAATAAGCCCATAGGATGACCAGAATAGATATGCAAAGTTTGCTCTTCGGTCATGGTAGCCAAATAGTGCATAATCAATAGGTACTGTGCCCAGTTTTGAAAAACCGCACCATTACCACCATACGTAATCAACTCTTCAGGATGCTGGGCAACATCTGGGTCCAGATTATTCTGAATCATCAACATAATAGCAGCTGCTTGAGATGTCAGAGCGGGGTATTCATTTATAGGGCGGGCATAGATTTGGTATTCTGGCATGAACCTGTACATATAAATGCGGCCATAGTTTTTTAACTCTTCAGCAAATTCTTTGGAAAGTTCTGTATGCCAAGCTTTAGGAAAGTAGCGCAATGCGTTTCTAATGGCTAACTTTTTTTCTTCTACAGATAGAATTTCTTTTCGTTTGGGAGCATGGCTTATTTTTTCAGAACGCTCTTTTTTTTGTGGTAGTTCTGACGGAATTCCTTGTTGTATTTGTTCTTTAAAGTCCATTTTATTTAGTTAGTACGAAGTATTAAGTAATAAGTACAAAGTACAGGGTATTAAGTAAAAGCTCTAGTTTAAAATGGTGTTGATAGCTGCATCTCATATAGCAAGGGTTTACTACCTACCATACATGTTTTTATTTTATCATAGAATAACACAAAAAAGATTTTTTTTAAGTCATAAACCAATTATATCAACACAATATTAAACTACAGCCTAAGTAAATTATAATGTACTTAATACTTAATATCTGTGTTTATCAAAAACCGCTTTTCCATTTTTCCATACCACACAGGGTTTAAATGCACCTTGGTTGTATAAAATGTCTTGGTAGTTGTTGGTGTGGAATAGACTAAAATCTGCTAACTGGCCTTCTTTAAGTTTTCCTCTA
>QILY01000284.1 GCA_003232155.1 Maribacter sp. | reverse complement strand
TGCTACTTTAAATGTCAATAAAGAACTCATATTGACACTATCAGATGCGAGTATTATTAATGCCGGGCAAGTCATTGAGCCCAAACTTAATTTTGGGGGCAGGTGGACCAATACAAATACCACAACAAACTTAAACGTAAATAATACCGTGGCGCCAATTTTCGGTACCGAAGATTACAAAGACGATGGAAATATACTTTATGAAGTAATTGGAAATACACTTACTGTAAAAGAAAATGGCAGATATGATATTAAAGTAAATTTATCTTTCTTGAATATCTCCGTTAATAGAAATAGCCCAAATGCACGAATTGCTGTTAATGGCACCCAAATAGGTGCAAGAGCTGCATCAGGGTATATTCGAAATGCCAATGGGCAAAGACAATCAAGTATACATATAAATGAAACTTTAAACTTAAACGCAAATGACGTTGTATCTGTTATAATGTTTAGAGAAGCTAATGGAGGCAATGTTAGATTTAATGCCGCGAACCAATCTAGCTTTATAATCAACAAATTACGATAGGGTAATATGAAAAAACACCTATTCATATTGTTTATGATCAGTCAGGCACTAAGTGCACAAGAAGCCCTACATAACTATGGTAACCTAAAAATACACAATACTGGTGCTATTGGCTTTCATCATAATCTCATAAATGATGGTTTTACCGATGACAATAAAGGGCTTGTAGGTTTTTTTAGCAATGAAGACATTAGTATTTCCGGTGCGTTCAAACCTATTTTTGAAGATCTGGAAATCATGGTCGCCAATGACCTCTTTTTAGAAGTAAGTGTAGGTGTAACCAATAATACCAACTACATTTCAGGAAACGTAATCACCCCTAGGAACCTAATAGACGTCAATTTAGATTATTTTCAAAATGCTTTTTATAATGGTGATACCAACACTACAAAAATTGATGGTTATGCCGCTATATCCAACAAAAGAAATTTCACCTTCCCGATAGGCTATGAAAATCTATTGCGCCCATTGGGCATTGAATCATTAACCGTTATTACAAATGCCAAAAGCGCTTATTTTTTTGAAAATCCGAATACGCCATTAACCTTTACTGAAAGTTTCGATACCCAAGAGCACGATGATATACTTACCATAATCAATGATAAAGAATTTTGGGATGTTGATTCGGAAACCCCCTCTAAAATACGATTGACATGGAACGAAGAAAGTCAAGTGGGGAATCTTGTACAAGCCATTGAGCATTTGAGAGTAGTGGGATGGCACACCGAAAACAAAAAATGGGAAGATTTAGGTAACACCTTATACCGAGGTAATTTAACAGCAGGTATTATTACTTCGGACACCTTCATACCTGACCACTATACTGTGGTAACCTTAGGCGGAAGTTTGAATAAAAACAATATCACGCTTGCCAATTATCTAATAACCCCCAATAATGATGGAATAAACGATTTTCTGATCATAAAGGAGGTTGCCCTATCTCCAAATAACTTGTTGAACATATATAGCAGATGGGGGCGCACAGTATATACGGAAGAAAACTATACAAATTTATTCGAAGGCAAGGCAAACACAAATACTTTTGCTGGTAAAAACAAAATACTTCCTGCTGGGCTCTACTTTTACACTATTGAGCTTTATGATATTGATGTCCTTCATCAAGGCTACTTATATATCAATGAATAAAACATAACGCTCAAATTTTATTCTATGCGAGGATTATTTACTTACTTTTAATTTGTAACATTGTATAATACATATAGAACTCGTTTAAACGAGTTCATAGATTGGCAACGTTTTTGTAGTAACAACAGTAATAAAACATAAATTAAAACACGGGTATGGAACGTAGATCATTCATCAAAAAGAGTAGCTTTTCTGGCTTGGCATTAACGCTTGTACCTAGTATAGCCTTTTCTAAAGATAAAGATTTTGAGTATTCTATCTTAGAACTTATGGGCAAAACCGATATTGAATTGCACGGCAAGGGCATTAACTTGAGGAAAGAAGCCCATGACTCTTTTCTTGCCATGAAAAAAGCAGCCTATAGTGATGGTATTGATATAAAAATAGTATCGAGTTACCGAAATTTTTATCGCCAAGAAGCCATATTTGAAAGAAAGTATATTACATATACCGAAGAAGACGGCATGAAACCTATTGATGCTATTGATAAAATAATAGAGTACTCTACCATACCCGGTACAAGCAGACACCATTGGGGCACTGATATTGATATTGTTGACGGATATAGAAAGGTTGAAGGAGATGTGCTTGTGCCCTCTAAATTTGAGGCAGGTGGACCCTATGAAGATTTTAAAAAATGGATGGATGGGAACTCGAAAAAGTTCGATTATCATATAGTATATACTGATGACCCCAAACGAAAAGGGTTCAAATATGAGCCATGGCACTATAGCTATGCACCTATATCAATACCAATGCTAACCGCTTTTAGGCAAAAAAATATTCCCCAATTACTACAAGAAGAAACGTTTGAAGGCAGTGAACATTTTACTCGTGGGTTTTTAAAAAGTTATATTCAAAATAATATTCTGAACATTAATAAAGAACTTTTATAAGTCTTTTTGTATCTTCCATGAGATATCTGAACACTATCTATAATGAGAAGAGGAAGTTGGAAAATTCGTATTTTCATTGGCTTGGCCATAGTTGCTTTCGCTTTTATTAAGCGATGTAACAGTAAAGAGGAAAATCCCTATACAGGCAGAATACAGGCCATTAATATGTCATCTGAACAAGAGATTGCCATTGGTTTGCAAAGTGCCCCTGAAATAGCACAACAATATGGTGGCCTATATCCTGACCAGCGTATGCAGACCTTGATAAAATCAGTTGGCAATAGGTTGGTACAGAACAGTATTGCAAGAGAGACCCCTTATCAATATGACTTTTATCTTTTAGCCGATGACCAGACCATTAATGCGTTTGCACTTCCTGGTGGGCCATGTTTTATAACGTATGCCCTATTCAAACAATTAAATGAAGCACAGTTGGCCGGAGTATTGGGACATGAAATAGGTCATGTTATTGGTCGGCATTCTGCAGAGCGAATAGCTGAAGGTGATTTTTGGAAAACAATTTCAATGGGAGCATCGGTAGGTGGTGATATGGGTAATTTAGTAGGTGGCATAGGTCAAAATACACTTCTTAAAAATGGCCGTGGCGATGAACTTGAAAGTGACGATTTAGGTGTCCTTTTTATGATTCAAGCTGGTTATGACCCTAACGAAATGATAAAGGTCATGGAGATTTTAAAAGCGGCCGGTGGCCCTGATCGAGCTCCAGAATTTCAAAGCACGCACCCTGACCCTGAAAATAGAATCCAAAAAATAAAAGAGGCTATAGAAAAGTACAGCGGTCGATAAAACTGTTGGTTTTGACGAAACACCGAACAATATACAGAGCGATAGATTGGTTTTTAGTATCTTTGTGCTTCCCAGTTATCTTACTTTTACCGTCTTGTAGCTTCAATTTTCAATGAAAGTTCCTCGATACAAGCCTCGAAGAATTAGACCTAAAAGAGATTAAATAGAACTATAATGGGAACACTATTACACTTTAAAAATTTATATGTAGAAGCTTTTGCTAATTGCAAACCAGAAATTGTTGTACTATTTTTAAAAGCTTATTCTGTGTTTTGTGCTGG